>DATCJQ010000144.1:0-14608 GCA_036562745.1 Flavihumibacter sp. | reverse complement strand
CCGTAGGACCATCCCGTTTTATTATAGATACGGATGGACGATGGAATTTTTCGCTTTCCGTCGCGATACAGGAAAAACTTGGTATAGCTGTCGAAAAACTCGGTGGTATCAAAAACCGGACGCTGCGATTCAAAGGGCAGCGTGGAAATGGCATCGAGCATCAGCCTTCTCGAATTTTCGCTTATACGAAACCGTTGCTTTAACGGAACCGTTTTGGGAAAGATCAGCGATTGCAGAATCTGCTGCAGATCGCGGAGCGGCATCCGGTTATGCGTTGTGAAATCGAAGGGCTCATGGATAAGGGAATCCGACCAGTTATAATGCGCATTGCCCACCAAAATTTTCTCGCTGAAATCAAATTCGAAACGGCTGCGGCGTGCCGGGATATCAACCAGCAGCCTGCCGTCGGAACTCAGCAGTTTAACGGGCTCGGTTAACCGATGTTGCTCGGGTGTCAGGGGGATGAATCTCCGCGTAATGCGACTACCGGTGTAGCCCATTTCCTGCAGGCGGGTGTTCAGCGCTTCCTGTCCCACGAACTGGAATAGCTTGTTATACGCCACATTATCACTCACGATCATGGCCTGACGGATCAAATCATAAAAAGATTCGGCCGCACTCGTATCGGTCTTCAGGAGTGTGAGCGGATTCACCCCGAACGCATGCAGTTCCTCCATTTTCTCAAGGGCAAAGAGGGCCGTGGGCAGCTTCACCATGGAAGCCGGATTAAAATACTGCGCATCATTTACCCGCAGGTATCGGTTGGAAAGCCGTACCTTATTCTCCGCATCGCGATGGATTTCGGTATAAATGAGCTGGTATTGGTACTCATCCGGATTGTCGAGCACTTTTTTCAGCGATTCGCTGGCATGAGTGCGAATCAGTTTTTCAAGGTCCGCATCGTGCAGAGTCTGCTGGGTCTGCGCAAACAGCGCTGCAAAACAGAGGAGCGTCGCCAACCAATACCGGCTATTTTTACTGAAAACATGCATCGTGATGGGCTTTAAACAGGAAGATAATTATTCCTGCTATTTTTGACGATAACGAGCTTGCTAAAAAACATAACATATGAAACTGGTATCTTACCTGAGCGATGGACATGATCAGTTGGGAATGTATGTCGACGGATACATCTATTCGCTGGAATTGCTGCACCCCGAGCTGCCCGGCAGCATGAGCATGTTTCTTCAGTACTGGGATGATTGTTTTCCCCTTGCGAAAAGGGCCGGGGAAATGATCCGAGACGGAAAGGTTTCGCAGGACAAGGGGCGTCCGGCGGAAGAACTGCATTTACTGGCGCCCGTACCCTTCCCCACCAGCTGTCGCGATGGATATGCATTCCGCCAGCATGTTGAATCCGCGCGCCGCAATCGCAAAGCGCCCATGATCCCGGAATTTGATCAGTACCCGATTTTTTATTTCACCAATCACGGAAGTGTACAAGGGCCGGGAGATATCATCTGCATGCCCGATCATTTTCAGAAACTGGATTTTGAACTTGAAGCCGCGGTGGTGATCTGCAAAGCGGGAAGAAATATCAAGGCTGAAAATGCCGACCAGTATATTGGCGGACTGATGATCATGAATGATTTCAGTGCGCGTACGCTGCAGATGGAAGAAATGTTGCTGAACCTGGGTCCCGCGAAGGGGAAGGATTTTGCCACGGCCGTCGGCCCCTGGCTGGTGACGCTTGATGAGCTGGAGCCGCATGTAATTCCTGCAAAGGAAAACCATGTTGGGAAGAACTGGAACCTGCGCATGCAATGTCATGTAAACGGCGTTCAGGTGAGCGATGGTAATCTGGGTGATATGGACTGGACTTTTGCAGAAATCATAGAACGTTGCTCCTACGGCGTTACGCTGCATCCGGGCGATATTATCGGCAGCGGTACGGTGGGCACCGGTTGTTTCCTGGAACTAAACGGCACCGGCAAACTGAATAATCCCGATTATCCCGAACAATGGTTGAAAGAAGGCGATAAGGTGGAATTGACAATAGACGGATTGGGCACACTCACCAATACCATTGTGGCCGAACCGACGGAACATTCCATCCTCGCATTGAAAAAGAAATAAATTTTTATGGAGATTGATCTGTCCCAACTCAGCGCCCCGCAGAAGCAGCAGTGGCTTCAGCATGCGATCGGTCCGCGTCCGATTTGTTTCGCTTCCACCGTCAGTGCGAAGGGCGAAGTGAACCTGAGTCCGTTTTCCTTTTTCAATATGTTTTCCTCTCAGCCGCCGGTGCTGATATTTTCGCCTTCGCGAAGGGTGCGCGATAACACCACCAAACACACGCTGGAGAATGTGCAGGATGTGCCCGAGGTGGTGATCAATATTGTGGATTATTCCATGGTTCAGCAGGTATCACTGGCGAGCTGCGAGTACCCGGAGGGCGTGAATGAATTTGTGAAAGCCGGCTTTACGGAGTTGTCATCCCGCCAGGTGCGCCCGCCGCGGGTGGCCGAAAGCAAGGTGCAGATGGAGTGTAAAGTGCTGGAGACCAAAGCACTTGGCACAGAAGGCGGGGCGGGTAACCTGGTGATCTGCGAAGTGCTGCGCATACATGTGGATGACTCTATCCTGAATGACGAGGGCTCCATGATCGATCAGACCAAACTGCATTTTGTGGCCCGTCTGGGCGCGAACTGGTACTGCCGGGTGGGACCCGATAATCTATTTGAAGTGGAAAAACCCAATACCCAACTGGGAATCGGGATTGATGCCCTTCCTGATCCGATCAGGCTCAGTAAGATCCTGCGGGGCAATCATTTGGGACAGCTGGCCAATGTGCACGCGATTCCCGCGGTGGATCCGGCTTTTGACGACGAGCGTCTGAAAAACATCTTCCAGTACTATTCGGTGAGTCCGGATGAGATGGAAAAAGAACTGCATCGCTATGCGGCGGAATTGCTCGATCAGCAGAAAGTGCAGGAGGCCTGGCAGGTGCTGCTGGCGCTGAGTTGAGCAAATTGGGTGGTTTCACGGTCCGATTCTTTGGGATGGATGCGTTATTTTTGCGCTTCAAATTTTGGCAATGCATTTATCAGAACAAGAACAGATCCGCAGAGAGAAATTGCAACAGTTGCAGGCATTAGGTATCAATCCCTATCCTGCCCCCCTATTCCCCGTTAATACCAGCGCCGCATATATCAAGCAGAACTACAAGGGAGAAGAGAACAAGGCAGATTTCGCCGAGGTATGCCTGGCTGGTCGCATTATGAGCGTGCGCGATATGGGAAAAGCCAGCTTCGCCGTGTTGCAGGACAGCTCCGGCCGGATCCAGATCTATGTTCGCAGAGATGATATCTGTGCGGGTGAGGATAAAACCCTCTACGACAAAGTTTGGAAACACCTGACCGATCTGGGTGATATTTTCGGCATCAAAGGTTTTGTGTTCACCACCAAAACCGGGGAAATCTCGGTGCATGTTACCGAGCTTACCATGCTTACCAAATCACTGAAACCACTTCCGGTTGTTAAGGAGGCAGATGGACAGACTTTCGATGAGGTAACCGATCCCGAATTCAAATACCGTCAGCGTTATGCTGATCTTGTGATCAATCCGCAGGTACGTGAGACTTTTATCAAGCGTACTAAAATGATCAATACCATCCGCGAATTCCTGAATGAACGCGGAGCCCTTGAAGTGGATACGCCTGTATTGCAGGCTATTCCCGGCGGTGCGGCTGCCCGTCCTTTCATCACCCATCACAATGCGCTGGATATTCCGCTGTATCTGCGTATCGCCAATGAATTGTATTTGAAACGTTGTATCGTGGGTGGATTCGACTGGGTGTATGAGTTCAGCCGGAACTTCCGGAACGAAGGTATGGATCGCACCCATAACCCTGAATTCACCATCCTCGAATGGTATACTGCTTACAAGGATTATTACTGGATGATGGAAACCACCGAGCAACTGCTCGAGAAAACGGCGATCGCACTGCATGGCACTACCGAGCTGACGGTGGGTGATCAAACCATAAGCTTCAAAGCGCCTTTCAAGCGGATCTCCATCTTTGATGCGATTAAGGAAAATACCGGAATCGATATCAGCGGACTGGATGAAGCCGGACTGCGGGAGGTTTGTAAAAAACTGAATATCGATGTGGCCCCGAATATCGGTAAAGGCAAACTGATTGATGAAATCTTCGGCGCCACCAGTGAACATACTTATATCCAGCCGACTTTCATCATTGATTATCCGGTTGAGATGAGTCCGCTTACCAAAAAGCACCGCAGCAAAGAGGGATTGGTGGAGCGTTTCGAGCTGATGATTAACGGTAAGGAAATCGCCAATGCGTATTCCGAGCTGAACGATCCGATTGATCAGCGCGAACGTTTCGAGGAGCAGGCCCGCCTGATGGAACGCGGCGATGATGAAGCCATGTTCATCGATCAGGATTTCCTTCGGGCGCTCGAATATGGTATGCCGCCCACAGCAGGTATCGGTATTGGTATCGATCGTCTCTGTATGCTCCTGACCAATCAGCCTTCGATTCAGGATGTGCTGCTCTTCCCGCAAATGCGTCCGGAGAAACCTGCCGTTACAGAGTAACAGGGAGAAAGGATACCAACACTTGCAGTGGATTGCCTTTGAACGAGAATGGAATATTTCTTTGTGTCAATAAACAAAGAGCGCTGACAGAAATTAATTTGTCGGCGCTCTTTTATTAGAGATGATTTATCAAGTGCCCAGGCTACACCGGGATGCTTCAGGCAAGCAGTTATCTTCCCATTATAAGAATAAATCGCTCATTAGTTTCTGCTGCGGGTTCACTGCGTATTTCGTGAAATCGGTAACACCTTCTGCAGCCAGTACTTCTTCATCGATGAAGAAGTTGCCCGTGCATTCGAATGAGGATCGCTGTAAAATGATATGCGCTGCATCCGCCACGATGTAGGGAGTACGGCTTCTTTGCATTAGAAAATCACCTCCCAGCAGGTTTTCCACTGCGGCTGTTGCAATGGTGGTTTTGGGCCAAAGTGCATTCGCGGCGATCCGGGAAGGTTTCAGTTCCTCTGCCAGTCCCAATACCACCATGCTCATCCCATATTTGCTCATGGTATAAGCCAGATGTGGGGCAAACCAGCGTGGATCCATATTAAGTGGTGGTGAAAGGTTCAGGATATGCGGGTTTTCGGCTTTTTTCAGGTAAGGCAAACAAGCTTTGGCCATAAAGAAGGTACCGCGCACATTGATCCCGTGCATGAGATCCCAGCGCTTGGGTTCGGTTTGCTCAGTAGGCGTGAGACTGATGGCACTTGCATTATTAATAAGGATGTCAATCCCCCCAAGTGCCTCCACCGTTGCCCTGACCGCCGCTTCAATGCTTTCTTCGAACCGGATATCCGCCTGAACGGGCAGCACTTTCTCCGCCCCCGCCGCCTTGATTTCCTCGGCTGCTGTATAAATGGTGCCGTCGAGCTTCGGATGCGGCTCCGTGGTTTTTGCTGCTATCGCGATATTGGCCCCGGAGGCAGCCAGCTTCAGCGCGATGGCCTTTCCAATACCGCGACTTCCGCCTGTGATCAGGACATTTTTCCCTTTGAATGGCAGCATAATGTGTTGATTTATGGTTTTTAATGCGTTCCAGTCCGGAAACTAACGAAAGTTAGCCGGGTTCTACTAAAAAAAACATCGTAATTCTACGAATTCCTCAGTATTTCATGAACCCTGCAAATTCAGCAATAGCACTCTTGTACAGGAAGTGTGCGATTTCTACTTTTGTATTGTCAGTGATAGATAACAAATCACACCAATTCCTAAGAAAGACCAGACCGATGTAAATCGGACATCCAAAATCCAAAAAAACCAAAACCATTATCCAAGATCCTAAAGGCGAAAGCCGAAAAACCAAGAGCATCACAATATCCAAAAAACCAATGATCCAATTGATCCGAAGAAAGACCGAAAAACCAATGTTCTGGAGAAACCAGGTGATTTGAAATCGATGATCTGACAAGTAGTAAGTAAGTTTTTAAAATCCATTATCTAGATCCAATTCCTAGAGAAATGACCACGTCCTGAAAAAAATTTGTACCTATCGATGACCGAGACCCGTTGGTTCTGAACGTACAAAGAATTTAAAAGCCCGGTGCAGTCCATTGCATCGGGCTTTTGTTTTCCCCTACCCGTCGGGTACCCGACGGGTAGGGGTATCTCAAACTCCGGGTGTTTACACCCAATTTTGCCTGTTATTCGATGATTTTGAGGGTATCCTTACCCGTTTTTTCACGGTCCGTACCCGACGGGTACCCGTCGGGTACCCGACGGGTGGAGTCGGAGGCGAAGCCGCCCTTGGGTACCAGCACCTGACCGGTGATCTGTTTGATCACGTACCAGTTGAATGACTGGTCGGCTTCGAGGCCCTTGCCGTAAATGATTTTATCGGGCTGATGGATCTGCACATCCTTTTCGGTGTAGAAGATCTCGCGGTTCTGATCCCACCAAAGTTCATCACTCCGAAGGGTATCTTCCTTAGAATTGAAAACCACCACGCTGTCGCGCAGATATACTTTGTGTTCGGTTTCCTTGTAGCGGCCGTATTGGGCGTTGAGCTGGCTTTCCACCACCAGGCTGTCGTTAAAAAAATCAACGTGCAAGCTGGCGGGAAACTCGATATAGGGAGAATCGGCCTGATAGCGGTTCATCACAGGCGCCGTAAGGCGGGCCTTCATTTTACCGCCCTGGCTCAGATAGCTTTCCACCTCCTTCGCTTCCTCCACCGCGATCCGGGTCTTGGAAAGCGCATCCAGTTCTTCCTGCGTGTTTTCGCAGGCCGTTAGCAGGAGTCCAAAAAAAAGACAGCACCCTAACAGTGCTGTTAATTTCTTCTGTTCCCTATGACGGAAGCGGTTGCTCATTGACGGAAAAGCTTAGTCGTATTTACGTTTCACGAACCAGAGATCGCTGAGGGTAGCCCCCAGGGAAATGCGGAACTGGCTTTCCTGCAGGCGGGTGTCGGCATTACCGCGACGGCCGTATTCCAACGCAAGATTCAGGATAGTATACTGATTACTGTAACGATTGGGGCGCACCGGCAGTCCAAATCCGGCAGTTACGGCATATTGTTTTAGTTCCTCGCCACCGTAGCGAATATAGTCTGTACCATAATTGAAGCCCGCGCGATAAATCACCCGTCCCCAATAGTTAGATCCGTACGCATTGGGAATAAACTGTCCACCAAAGCGGAATCTGTAAGTTGAACCCACGGAATCGCGGCTATCGTAGAGGCGGAAATCATCCCAGGATGTGGTGGTATATTCAGCACCAATCAGCCATTTGTCGAGTTTCTCCAGGCTGATACCGCCGGAATAGCTCACGGGGAAAATCACGGTTCCCTTCACATCGTTTTCGCGATAAACGCTATCGCGGGTCCAGGAAGCTCCTGACTGATCGTATTCAAAAGTTTCGCGGATAATATCTTTTTTGGCATCGTATTCCGACTCGAGGGTAGCGGTGGCGCCCAATACCAGTCGCACGGTTTTGCTCAGCTTGGCCCGATACTGCGCCCCCAGGTGGAAAGCGGCACCGCCGAAGCTGATTTTGGTCTGATAGTTTGATTTATAATAATTTACGCTATCATTAAGAAAAGATTTCCGGGTACCAAAATCCTTGGTTCCGAAATAATATCCCAGGTTGGCGCCGATGGCGAAATTGCCGATCGCCTTACCCAGTCCAACGTAGGCCTGGTAAGATCCGCCCTTACCCTCATAGGTGGTAAGCGTGGAATCGATGCTGTTTCCGGTATCGGGATTAACCTCCCGCGCATAAGATTGGATCTTGTAGTTGATCCGGGTAACTGGCCGCAGCCCCAATACCATCCCAAGATTATGCTTGCGGCTGACGGGAATCCCCAGCTGCAGATAGGAGACATTCGCGAAGCTGGATTTGTATTTATCGATTACACCGCGTTCCTGCAGCACCTGATTTTCCAGCTCAAAACCCAGATCGAAGGAAGTAATCCGGAGGCGGGCATAGGAAGCGGGGTTCATGAAATTGATAGCCTGGGGCTTGAGATAACGGGGCACGCCCTCTTTCACATCATAGCGTTCATCGAAATCCACATAGCCGGTAGTGATGCCACCCATTCCCCGTGTAACGATCGGAGTGGAAGGAACCTGGTTCCCGAAGCCATACCGCGAATACGGTGAATTTTCCTGGGCGTTTGCCACCATCCCACAAAAAAGCAGTACGGTTAAAAGCAGTTGGTTTATCGGGCGTTTAATTACACTCACTGATCGCATACAGTCCTTTAAAGATTAAATTCTGGTCGGCAAATATCCTGTTTTTTAGGTGGGGGACAAAATAGCCTGAATTACCCCCGGTTAACAGCACGTTAAAGTTCCCATACCTTTCCTTGTAGGCATCTATAAATCCGTCGATTTCCTTTGCCATTCCGAGAATCACGCCGCTGGTGATATTGGTGACGGTATCATACCCCACCAGGGGGAAATTCCAGTCCTCTTTTACCAGGGGAAGCAGGGCCGTATAGTCAGCCAGGCTCCGGAAACGCATTTCCATACCGGGAGAAATGCCCCCGCCCAGGAACTCATGGTGCTTGTTGATGAAATTATAAGTGATGGCCGTGCCCAGCGCAATGGCCAGATTATTTTTCCCCGGAAACAGGTTAACCGAGGCGGCCGCCAGGGCCAGCCGATCGGCCCCGATGGTTTCCGGCTTTCCCACCGGCGTGGTAAACGGCAAACGGGTCAGGTGCGATAACTTATGAAATTTCGAGTGCTGCCCCATGATAAGTTCCAGCTCAGGAGCATGATTGATAACCGAAGAAAGGATGGTCTTATCCGGTTTCAGCTCTTCCAGCAGGGTCTGAATCTCCGCCGGATCCAGACTGGCCAGCAGCCTGGTTTCGGTTAGCTCCGAACCCCGGAAGACTGCCAGTTTCTGGCGGGTATTTCCAAAATCAAAACAAAGCGTGATGGACCCCATATATTGGTTGGCTCGGTTTACAATTCAAAATCGAGCGAAGATAGGTTTTTAAAATGGCCGTTGAGCTTCACTTTTTCACGTAACTGTTCCATTTCCGCAATCACGGGCAAAACACGGGTAAGATGACGGTTCAGGTATTCCTGCCGCTGCATTTCGTGCAGGAGCCCCAGCAGCTCATACTCCTCATCCAGCGACATCCCCGCATGATGGGCCACATCGTAGCTGAGCAACAACTCATCCGGCTTGCCGAACTTCTTGTCAAGTTTCAACAACTGATGCAGTTCCCGGATGCCCGCCATCACCTTCTGCATCAGTGAAGGCCGCCCCCGGCCCTGGTCGTTATCGGGATAGTGCACAATGGCACCGCTATACAATTTATCGGGAATTTCCTTCACCACTTCCAGCACCTTGAATACTGTGAGCCCCTCCGTAATAATATCCATCTCACCACTTTCGTAGGTTTTTATCACCTCCTTCACGCGCATCAGCGTACCCCATTCGCCCAGCGTCTTATTCAACACGGTCGGGATACCGAAGTTTTTATTCTCGGCTACACATTCGTTAATCAGTTGCTTGTACCGCGGCTCAAAAATGTGCAGGTTCAGCTGCTCACCCGGATACACCACGATACCCAATGGAAATATGGGAATAAAATTTGTCATAATGATTAGCCACCACCCGGCATTCCCTCAAACATCACACCAGCCTCCGGCAATTTAAGAACAATTGACCAAGTTAAACGTTCGGTGTTGCCACCGCCAATCTTCGCAGGATTCTATAACTTCATTGCATGTGGGACCAACTATTATCCAAAATTCTGCACGGCGATGTTCGAAGTATAGCCCGTTCGATTTCGCTGATTGAAAACGAAGTACCCGGTTATGAAGAACTGCTCACGGCCCTGCCCCATCATACCACACCGATAATCGGAATCACGGGACCGCCAGGCGCCGGCAAATCCACCCTCGTGGATGCCCTGATCGGCGAGATCGTTTACCAGCAGAAATCCGTTGCCGTACTCTGCGTGGATCCCTCCTCTCCTTTTAACCTGGGCGCCCTGCTGGGCGACCGCATCCGTATGAGCAGCTGGTATAATCATCCATCGGTTTATATCCGCTCCCTTGCCACCCGAGGCGCTTTAGGGGGATTACACCCCAACATCATAGAGATCACCGAACTGCTGAAAGTTACTCCATTCGACTATATCATCGTCGAAACCGTGGGGGTGGGACAAAGTGAAATCGAAATCGTGGGACTCGCAGATTGTACCACGGTGGTGCTGGTGCCTGAAGCGGGTGACGAGATCCAAACCATGAAAGCCGGATTGATGGAAATCGCCGATATCTTTCTCGTGAATAAGTCTGATCGTCCCGATGCCGACCGCTTTATTCACAACCTGCGCGCCATGCTGGCTCCGGCATTCAAACAGGAGCACAGTGTTCCGGTGATCAAAACAATTGCCTCCGAAAAACAGGGCATACGCGAATGGCTCCATGCCATCGAAGCCCAGCTTGAAGCGCCCTCCTACTCCGATAAACGGTCCTGGTTACTGGCCGAACGCGCCTATCACCTGATCGAAAGAAAACGTATGAAGGATGTGAACAAACAACGTTTAAAAGAAGCGATTGAAGACCTTCAGGATCGGCACGCTTTCAATCTCTACCAGTTTGTTCAGCAATTCAGCAGTTAATCAATAATATCTTCACTTCAGATTAAAAAGAACGGGCTACCAATAAGGATAGCCCGGGATTTCTATCAGTATAAATTATCATAATCATCGCATCCAATCGGTGCGCCGGGTGGAAGCTCCACATGCTGGGTGGGCTTGGCCTTATCGGGCGATTTCATGCGATCAATCGCATAAGCATAATGTGCTTTGAGCCCCGCATCACCGGTTGATTCCATTTCTTTCTGCAACCAGGCTTTCAATTCCGCCAGTAGCGCCGCACCCCGCGCCCGCACGGGGAAGGAAAGCTTGTCATTCACCGACCAGTTTAACAGATAGGTGAGCAATACCTGCTCGGTTTGTTGCTGAATCAATCCTTCCAGACCAGATTTTCGTTTAGACTTAAACGTTAGTTCAATTAATCGCTGCGCCATCTCAACAGCCGACAATCCGCCCTCGGCAGCCTGGATCTCCATACGATTGATACGCTCGGGATGGAAGAGGAAGGACAGGGGCAGATCTGCAGCCGTTTCGGCCGGAGAAAGCGGATCAAAGTTCAAACCGCTGCGTTTCGCAAACAGTTCTCTCGAACCGCTGATGCCTGCCGGGCGCGGAGGGATCAATGCCAGAATATGATCGGGAATCCGCAACGCCGCGGGGTCCAGCGTTTTAGCGATCACATCCAGCGCCTTAAGCTGTTCCGCCTTCGGAACCATTTTCATGGCCGGAGAGCCATCCCCCTTAACGGAATACTGGTAAGTAACACCGCCCAACAGTTTCGCGGCTGCCTCGGTCTGATAACGATGATAGAGATAAACAGGAACCAGCACATCTTCCAGCATGGCCATGGCCGTACCGGTACGAATGGAATTGATTCCAAATTTCTCAAGTGCTTTGGCCCGCACTTTCATCACATTATTTAGTTCTTCCACGGCATCGGAACCATTATCCCAGAGATGGGCCTGGGGATGGGAGCCACCCGGCGAACGGGCATCGCGATCGGCAATAAACTGCAAACCTTTTGCCGCTCCGTCGCGTAATAGTTTATCCAGTGCGGCCGATTCATTGGTATTTTTTGGAAACTGCGCATAACCATAGGTGATAGCCAGTTTATCCCACTCTCCAATTTTTGTATCGTAAGCTTTAGAGAGATCGAGTTCGCCGTTGCTGGTGAAATTCACTACGGGATGCGGATAGTCCATCACACTTGCACGATTCACACTGGCTGCGTAATTGTGCATGAGGCCAAGTGTATGCCCGATCTCATGTGCCGACAACTGACGCAAACGGGCCAGGGCCATGGCCAGCATCTTATCGTTGGCAGGTTCTCCTTTTTCGAAGGGTGCCAGTAAACCGGTGGCGATCAGATAATCCTGACGCACACGAAGCGATCCCAGGGTTACATTTCCCTTGATAATTTCCCCCGTACGGGGATCCACCACCGAAGCGCCATAACTCCATCCGCGTGTACTGCGATGCACCCAGTTGATCATGTTATAACGGATATCCATAGGGTCTGCCCCCTCGGGCAGCACTTCCACCCTGAACGCATCCTTGAAACCGGCAGCAGTGAATGCATCGTTCCACCAACGCGCACCATCCAGCAAAGCAGAGCGAATGGGCTCGGGCGTGCCATTATCCAGATAATAGATGATGGGCTTTACCGGCTCGCTGAGCGCAGCATTGGGATTTTTCTTCTCCAGGCGATGACGGCGGATAAAATATTTTTCAATCGGCTCCGAAACCGGAGAGCTGTAATCATAATAGGAAAGCGGAAAATACCCGGCACGCGGATCAAAGGCACGGGGCTTGTATCCCGCATCGGGCAACTCCACCAGCGAGTGGTGCATGCGCAGGGTAACGGCATCTGCATTGGCGGAAACAGATCGTACCATGGGGCCGGCTTCGCCATCCGTACTCACCAGCGTAACTGTGGCATCGATTTCGGTGTTCTTTGGAAAATTCTTTGTAGCGGCATAATACAAACCGCTGCGCATTTTATCCAACACGAAATTTCCCTGTCTGCTTGATCTTATCCGATTGGAAGCTTTTACTGCATCGCGAACGATAAAATCGGTTGCATCCACCAGGATTTTATTGCCGCTGAGGGCTTCAATATTGAAACTCCAGATTACCGAGGAAGCAAAAGATTCCTCCACGGCCTTCCGTTCGAGTGCATCCTGGCTGTTGGCACGGTACCTGTAATTGGGCTGGTAAACAAACAGCTTTTTCCCGTTCCGCACAAAGCGGATGATCTGCTGCGATCCCAGCGATCCGCGATCGAGACCGATATCATTCGATCCCAATCCCGCTGCCAGGGAAGTGCAGTAGAGGAGTTCCTGATCAGTGCGACTGATCTCCAGCCAGATCTTGCCATTGTCCTGGTCCAGATAATAGGGTATAAAGCCATCGGTTCTTGTCAGGCCTTTTGTCTTTTCCTCAATGGTGGGAAGAGCCTGCGCGAGGCTAAACAAGGGAAATAAAATGAGCAGCAGTATGCGCATAAGCGGTAGTTTCTAATAAATATAAGAAAAGCCGCTCAGCGTAAAAACTGTGAGAAGCGTCAGAAATTACCCTTATTCGAACGCCACCAGCGATAGCTGATGAATCCGATCAGGGCCAGCGGGGTGGCCGCGAGGTAGATAATGCCACTGTTCAGGGCTTTAGCCGGTTTCTCACCCAATTGTTGGGCGGTTTTGGTACAAATGGAGCATTGCGCATTCGTATCGGCCGCTGCAGCCAATAAGAAGAAGAGGAAGAATACAGTCCATCGCACTTGTCGCATATCACCAGATTTTCCGCAAAGTTACTGAATTTAAGAGGCAGAAAAAACCGCATTCATTTTGAGGAAGGTGGTGGCCTCCTGCAACAGGGTGGCGCTCACCTGGTAGGTCCCGGTGGAATTTACGCTGTACTGGATCAGCAGATTGGTGGAAGGAAATTGACGGGGATCAATCACATGTAAAAATTTTATCTGGCTGCTGGATATCAGTTGCACCGTTTTCTCCAGCGCCCGCTCCAGGGTTTCCTGAATCAGTTGAATCATGCAAACACCCGGAACCACCGGTTGTCCGGGAAAATGTCCCTTGAAAATGGCATGGTCTGCATTCCATAATAAACCGGCTTTAACCATACCATCCCCCTTATCGAGAATCTGCAGGGTGAAAAAATCTCCGGTGAGTATCATCTGGTTAGTTTTTTAAGCGCTATGTTGAACCTAAAATTCAAATGGTTAATCAGAATGGAATCAGGATTTCCTGCAGCAACATCGATGAACTCAACGCGCACTAAGGGTTTTCTTTTAGAAGAAAGTTCGGCACCCATCAATTGCTTGCAATTTTTATCCGTCAAATACCAGGCCTGTTTTTTGCCTTTTGAATAGCCGTGATAAAAATACAGTTCGTTCATACGTGTCTCTACGGGTATTTTCCCCCCCTCATTCATTAATACCAGCCTGAAATCCTGTTCCAATGCACGTATCACCGGCTTTTTGTTCAGCTTTTTCAAAATATCGATCACAAAAAAATCACCATTTTCCCTGAACTCGAAATCGAAGAATTTCACTCCCATCTCTGTGGAGAATACGACCCTGGTAGAGGAATCCGGCATCTTTTTGATCAGTAATAATCCGCTTAACGAGTGACCCGTGATATCAACCTGCGCCTTGTACAGCTCGTTTTGATAAGTTGGTTGAAGATCTGTCAAACAGTCATGATTAACCGACGCTGATTCCATCCCCTTATAGGCAGATCGGCAGCCGCTGAAAAAGCAGGACAAAAAGATGAGTCCGCATAGCAAAACCAGGACCTCCCTGCCCCTTCCGGGTTTCCGTACAGCTTTATTTGGGTTGGAAAATTGCATCGGGCAGCGACTGGTTAAGTTCTTTATTGGTGAAACTGATCAGGGTATAATCGCCCCCCTTCTCCATCATGTTGATGCTGGCTACCGAATAATCCCTGCGATCGATGGTCACCAGAATCTTTGAG
>DATCJQ010000137.1:0-2292 GCA_036562745.1 Flavihumibacter sp. | reverse complement strand
CATGGTCATGGGACTATTCAGAATCACAAACAAGGCCATGGAATGCGCACGGGTTCCCCATCCCATGGGATAGTCGCCAAACTGTTTGAAATTATGCTTGTTGCCATTGCGCATGGTGCCGGGGATATAATCCATTGATCCCGTAAACATCCGGATATAAGGCAGCAGGTTGTGATGCGTGGGATTATCATCATTCGAAACCCCGCTTTGTTCAAATTCAATCAGCCCCTCACGCGTTAACACATTGGGATATTTGCGGCTTAAGCCACTGGGCTTGTAGGCGCCATGGAAATTCAGAACCATTTTTTTCTCCGCTGCTTTTTTGGCAAGCGCTTCGTAAAACTCCACCATCAGCTGATCGTCGCGGTTCATGAAATCGGTTTTGATGCCCTTGATACCCCAGCGCTCGAACTGATCGAATGCTGCATCCCACTGATCTTCCAATGTGTTCCAGATCACCCAAACCATCACGTCCACCCCTTTCGACTTTGCATAGGATGTAACTTCCTCCATATCGAGTCCGGGTACAGTGTGCAGCAGGTCATCCTTGGGACTCCAGCCATCATCAAACAGAAAATAGCGGAAACCTTTGGCGGCGCAGAAATCGATAAAATACTTGGCGGTTTCCGTGTTAACGCCGGCTTTGAAATCCACGCCGTAGATATTGTTCTTGGCCCACCAGTCGAACATCACCACACCAGGTTTGATCCAGGATGGATCCCTGATCTCGTTCGGCGATGCCAGCAGATAGACCATATGATTGTCGATGAGTCCCGCTTCGGTATCGGCCACCGCAAAAATGCGCCAGGGATAATTCCGTTTACCCGCCACCCGGGCAATATAGTCGTGGGTTGCCTTCACCTGACGCGTTACATAGCGATTGGGATGGGTTGTCAGTGTTTTCGGATATTTCGGATGAATCGCCGACAAACCCGCTGCACCATCTTTACGCACCCAAATACCGGGATAGTTATGGAGATCAGACTCCGTAATCATTAAGAACCCGCCGCTCTTCTTTTCCACCAGCACCGGCATCTGCACCAGTCTCGCCGGATCGAGATCCGTTACTTTCTTAAACTCGTAAGGCCGCTCGTAGGCTGAATTAAATGTTTTTTCCGACTGAAAACGGAGTGAATCATCTTCCTGCAGCCCGATGGTCAGGTTCTCTGCACTAATGACCAGACTGTCTTTCCAATTCGATTCGAAGCGATAGGCCAGTCCCTCGTTAAACAGGCGGAAACTGAGCGACAGATCCGATTTAAACTGCAGCACCAGCTCATTGTATTGATTGCGCAGCACACTGGCTTTCTCGCGCACCACGGGACGCAATTCTTCGTTTACACTTGACCGTTTGGTCTTCTTCACCTGCATCGGATTCCGCGAAATACTACCCGATACCAGCTCAAGATTGGAGAGAGTCAGTAACGACTCTCCCCCTTTCTTCAATTCCACAGCTATTCCCTTTGGACCATTTTCAATATTTGCCACTAACCTGTTATCGGGCGAGTTCAGGCTGTATTTCTGTGCATTAACACTTGCAGAACCAATCAGCAGTAAGAGTACCAGCGCGGCGCTTTTCAATACGGAGCAATTCATCTTGTTTTGTTTTTTTCTTTTTCGGTATTTCCTATCTGGTTACCAACCCGGATTCTGTTGCAGATTGGGGTTGATCAAAATTTCTCTGGTCGGCAAGGGTAACAGATAATGTTTGTTCGGATCGAAACTGCGCGACGATGCTCTTTCCACCATGATAAAACCGTTTTCATCCGTATTGTTCTGCCAGGCCGGATCAGTATAAGGATTACGATCATACCCTTCCACAATAATGGGCTGTGACCAGGGGGTGCCAACAATTTTGATACCCTTGATGGCCTGCGGCATTTCGATTTCCGCGGTTTTCCATCTCCTCAGATCGTCGTAACGGAATCCTTCCAGCGCCAGCTCGATGGTGCGTTCACGGCGGATCTCTGTTCACATATCGAGGCCGTTGTTGTTCACAAAAGCATTCGTCAGGGCGGGCATACCGGCGCGCTGGCGAAGTAAATTTATCGATTTATCCAGGTCATCGTCGCTGATCATACCCTGGCGTTCGAAACTTGCTTCCGCGTAAATCAGCAAAATTTCTCCATAACGAATGATATGCCGATCGAATTTGTAACCGAGTCCGGGTGATTCATTTGCCACAGGATCTTCCGACAGGAATTTATAGATGGTATAACCGGTGTTCGCATTGCGTTGCGGATAAAAGGGCCAGCTTTCCACAGGATCGGGGTACCAACACTGGGGCACGGC
>DATCJQ010000547.1:0-10978 GCA_036562745.1 Flavihumibacter sp. | reverse complement strand
CACCTTGCAAAATGCAGCCTTGCAATTTTAATACGACTGTATACTAAATGCAGCCAGTTTACTCTTCCTGACTGGTTTTGAATCCTACGTTATAGCCAATACTGAAAAAAATATTCTTCCCGTAAGGGGAACTGGGATTGGGGTAATAATCTTCTTTATTAAGCAGATCATATTGGGCCAGAATCACAAGCCCGCCCCTGCCACCGGCAGGCAGAAAAGCGCCTGCACCTACTAACAATGCGGGCATAATCTTCCCGTTCAATGAAGTTTTGGATCGGGGGGAACTGAGATAATCGACCCTGCTTCCCCAGATATAATTCATTTCAGGCTGCAACTGGATAAAACCCTGTTGTATGGGATAGAAACGTCCAAATACATTCATCCCCGCTACACCATATTTGTCCTTCCGGATCGTTTGACCATTACTCCGGTACCGGATCTGATTATATAATCCATTAATCCCGATCCCGGCAGCGAACATATCGTTGAAACGATAGCCGATCTGCGGTGAGAGGTTGATAAACGTATAATTTCCGATGCTGAGACCGAAATTTCCCCCAACGAAAAGGCGACTTCTGTCGAAACCTTTACCGCTATTCTCTTCGGCATCATCCTGGGCAAAGGAAGTTCCCGTCAGGATGAAAACCAGACCAAACAAGAGGCAGATTTTTTTAATCATGGAACAAATTTACTCTAAAAACTCGGACATAACGACTGACGGAGATTGCCGGTTCCCTCACTGTAGAAACCATGCTTCATCAGCGAGAACTCGATGGCTCCCCGGGTATTATTGTACTGCGAAAGCTGCGAGGTGGTGACGTCGTAGGTAAAGGTCATCCGGAAATTCTTCCACTGGAAACCGACCAGGGGAATCAACGACTCTCCCACTCTGTAGTACATACCTCCGATCAGCTGCGTTTCGCCATCACCGCTCAGATTGTAATTGGCACTGAGTCCGCCTACCAGCTCCGAGGCCGAAGCCTGAGATGTGTAATATGCCATCGGATTCACGATCACCTGCTGACTCAGCTTCATGCTGGCATTGATGAAACCGATATACCGGGGACTGAGCCGGTTATCAAATCCGGTTTCCGTGAAGAAAGTTTCCTTTGGACGGTTAATATGGTGCACCGAAAATCCGGCATTGATATACATATCCTCGGTTGGGAAATAAGCATAGTTCATCCCGAATTGAACATCCATATAACTGGTGCTGGTGGAATTAAAGGCCACACTGGTTGGAACCCCGGCATCGAAGAATCCGGTGGACTGATTAAACTGATCGGGGAATTTCAATTTGGTGGGATCAATCCGTTTATTGGCCCATCCCAGGTTGAAACCGGCGGAAAGCAGGCTCGAATAACCGAGCATCTGGTGATAAGCCACCGATCCATATACTTTGGTGGAGGTGAGATTACCGCTACCGGCCGCATCCCTCAGGATCACCCCTCCTATTCCCACCCATCCGCTTTCGATGCGATCGCGGAACAGCTGCGCATCACCAAACACACTGATCGTTTTATAAGGAACATCCATGATGCTGATCCACTGGCTCCGATAGTTGGCCCCAATACGGAAATCAGCATCCGGAATAAATCCGGTATTGGCAGGATTCGTCGTTAACGGCGAATTAAACCATTGAGAAAACCGCAGGTCCTGGGCAGTTAGTGCCTGTGCGGAACCAACAGCAAGCAAACAGCTTAATCCAATGCGCCACATTAGCAAACCACGTTTCATCTTCTACTCTTTTTGTGTTATCGGATCAGAGTTATATCCCCCGTCTTCCTAGTTTTAGTACCATCCGTAAACTCTACCTCCAAAACATAGGCGTATACATCCATCGGTTGTACTACACCGTTATATCGCCCGTCCCAGCCGATTTTAAGGCTATTGGATTCAAATACTTTTTGTCCCAGGCGGTTGAAAATCATAAACCGCATATTACCGATTGCATATCCTCGCACATACACCACATTATTCGGCGCACTGCCCAGCGGTGTAAAGGCATTGGGTACATCCACCCGGGGAACCACCAGGGCCTGAACCGGAGCACATACCGTGTCGGCACATCCAGATCCATTCGCGGCAATCAGACAAACATCATATTCACCGGTACGATTATACTGATGCTCAAAGGGCAGACGGCTGGTCGTTTCAAGTCCTTCTCCATCGCCAAAGAGCCACTGGAATGCCACCGCGTCGGCAGAAGACGTGTTGGTGAATGTTACCGGCGTATTCTCGATAGGCATAACCGGACTATGGCTGAATCCTGCAGTGGGTGGTCCCTGAACCAGCACCTCGCGATAGGTCGTATCCCGGAGGTTACAGGTATTCGGATCAATCGCAATCAGACGTATGCGATAGGTACCCGGACTTGCAAACACCTTGGTCGGGGTCTTCTCTGTGGATGTGGTACCATCGCCAAAATCCCATTCAAAGCTTTGGCCGGCAATACTGGTATTGTTAATCTCAGCCGTATAGGGCGCACAACCATTCGGCAATTCGAAGCGGGCTTCCACCAGGGGGGCCAGATTAAATTCTTTCATGATCGAATCGCCGCCATTACAATAGATGGTATCGCGAATGATTAACCGAACCTGGTAGCTGCCTGCTGCCTGGTACGAATGCACCACAGGCTGGGTTCCGGCAACCATTCGGGTTCCATCACCAAAATCCCATATAAAGCTGGTATCGCTGAATGGCTTACCGGCCGGTGGTTGCGACAGGTTCACAAACTCGTACGATAAGGATTCACAGGGCGGTAACTTGTTGGCGTCAAAATCCAGTATCGCTTCATCTGCCCGCACCCGCATATTGATATAGGCCGTATCCCTGATATTACAACTGGTGGAATCGATGGCGATCAGCCGTACGCGGTAATCACCCACCTGCGTGTAGGTATGCTGCACTTCGTAGTTGGTGGTTTTGACATCCGGACTGCCATCACCAAAATTCCATTCATAACTCTGCGCATTGCGGATGGTATCGCGGAAGGTAACCGTAAGGGGAACACATCCCGAGGTATCGAACACTCCTCCGATATAGGATTTTACTCCGGCGCCCACACCCGCAAAATTGAAGGCAATTTTCAGGGCAGCGAGGTTACATTCGGCACCGTTGCCAGAATTATGCGATCCCGCATATCCGTTGGAACAACACCAGGAGCCCGGGGTAATCGGGAATCGCGGACGCACGGCACCCAATCCCTCACTGAAACAGTTGGCACACATGGCCTGGTAAATCACCCCCTGCTGATCGAAACGGCTGGTACCGCCATCCACATGTTCCGAAAAATTGCCGGTTTGCCCGAAGAAGGTTGCATATAGCAATTCAGAAGCATCGCGCTTTATTACAATGAAATAAAAATCGTTATTGTCGGTGGTGCGTTTGATGGCGTCGGAAGTCACCGGCATGCCATTGGTTCCCGCCATCTTGAACTGTGCCAGGTTGGTACCACCCCATCCCGATACGTACACATTTTCACAACGGTCTACCAGGAAGGCCACCGGCGAGATATTGGGAACCGGACTATTGGTTCCATAGGTGGTGGTATAATACCAGTCGCTCATGTCGGGAAGCAATTTCCCGATAAACTGTTTGGCTCCATCGGTTCCGTAGGCTGCGTTTTTTCTTTCCCATTTGCCGTAGGTGATGCCCATGATATACACATCGCCATCACGGTCGAAACCAATTCCCAGTACGGCGTCAATGGCTTCGGTACCTATATAGCAGGATTTTTTAAGCGTGGTTCCGTCATTGGAGAATACAGCTATGAATCCATCCACATCATTGGCTCCGCCTTTGGGGGCCGGCCCCATGGTTCCGGATTTATCACCCGGAAAATCATTACTGATAGTAGCTCCCGCCATCCAGATATCACCAGTAATCGGACTCACATTCAGCACAAATCCCGCATCCATATCCGAGCCACCCACGTAGGTAGACATCAGCACGGTGGACATGGTCGGGTTTGTCTTGATCAGCACCGCATCCTGATTACCGCGTAAGGTTTTGAAGGGCGCATTATCCGTTGTGTAAAAATTATTGGAACGGGTACAGGAAGCGAGATAGATATTTCCTGCTCCGTCGATAATCACTTCACTGCGTGCATCATCGCCATAAAAATTCAGGAGTCCGCGTGCAGAACCGGAATGGCTGTCGCCGGTATTCAGGCCGTCATCCCCCGTACCACCCACACGGATGGCTCCGATCAGGCTGCTGCCGGTGGGATTGAGTTTGATCAACACGATATCGTGTCCGCCACCCGGACCGTAAGTCTGCTGTACGGGAAAATCAGAAGATGATGTTCGTCCCGCAATTACCAGATCGCCCTGGGGATCCACAATCATGCTGTGCGGCTGATCGGCACCATTGCCGCCGAGGTAGGTTGCATAAAGCCGTTGGGTACCGGTGGGATCGAATTTCATGATCCCCATATTGAACCGTCCCTGGCCACTGTTGCCGCGATACTCGGTTTGGAATGCACCGGGCGAAACAGGGAATCCATTTCCAAATACGATACCACCACTGTATAAGCTGCCATCCGGACCATAAGTGGCCGTAAAGCCCCAGTTGTCGGAACGGCTGCCGGTAAACGTGGAGAAAATCAGGGTGGGATCAATGATCAGCGTATTGGACTTATCGTATTGGTCGAGCTGAAAATAAACCTTATTGCCCTTCACGGTATAACGCGATGCAATTTCAGTACGCCCTTTCGCCGTATACTGAAAGGTATAGGGAGGCAGTTCCCGCACTTCACCGATGCTGGTTTTGATTACCAGTTCTCCCCTGCTTGTTGAAAGCTTCTCCACCCCGTCATAACGCATAACAATAGCCGAAGGATCGCCCCCGGGATGCACGATAAATTCATATTTCAGGGAACCATCATCAGTATAATAGCGGAGATCAATTTTCGGATATACATCCTTGTAAGTAACGGCACTGTACACACGACAATTCGACCCGTGTTTGGACGGATCGTTGCCGATAAAATAGTTTACAACTCCGGGCAGTCCTTTCTCTCCCGCAATCTGAACAGAAGGATTCATGCCCTCCAGTTCCATCCGGTAAGCATGGGAACGCAGGACACTTGCAGCCCCTTCCGTTTCCTGCGGAATGGGTTCATGAGGTTTGGATGATTTCTTGTTTTTTCCGTTTCCACTCCCCTCGCCGCCGCTGAAATCGCCGTGCACATGGGTGGACAATTTGCGCATATCACCGGGATGATGCTGCAATACCGTAAAGCCTTTCTGTTGCAGGAAGATGGCTCCGTTACCCAATTCGCTCATAAAGGTTACAGAGCGATCCCATTGCCCTTTATTTTCAACAAATTCAAGGCCATTCGTATTCTTCTGGGCAAAGCCTGCAAAAGAACATAGGGCGAAGATGATTATTTGGATTGCTCGTTTCAAGGTCTATTGAATTTACGTCAATTTATCGGTTATTCCAGCTTCGTATTTCTACGATATCTTACTCCATGCCAGCTTGCCTTTTTGCGACTGAAGGAAGGATTTCAGCGCCATATTTTCTTCTTTACGGAGACCAGGATCCGCGTCCAGCAGCAACTGCGCCTCCGTCTTGGCAGCGTCCAGCCACTGTTTGTCTTTCACCAGATCTGCCAGTTTAAAATTAAGCATACCACTTTGACGTGTGCCTTCGATATCACCCGGACCTCTCAGTTCGAGATCTTTCTCGGCAATGAGGAATCCATCGTTGGTGGCACACATTATTTTCAACCGTTCACGAGCCTCGTTGGTTAATTGGGCACCTGTTAATAATATGCAAAAACTTTTCTCGCTGCCTCTTCCCACTCGTCCGCGGAGCTGATGCAGTTGAGATAAACCGAATTTTTCCGCGCTTTCTATCACCATTACGCTTGCATTGGGTACGTTTACGCCTACTTCTATCACTGTGGTGGCCACCATTATCTGAGTATCATTTGATACAAAGCGTTGCATATTAGCCTCCTTTGTTTCCGGGGGCATCTTTCCATGTACCATACTGATCCAGTATTTCGGTTCCGGGAAAAATGCTTTCACATTTTCATAGCCCCGCATCAGGTTCTCGAGGTCGAGTTTCTCCGACTCCTCAATCAGCGGAAAGATGATATAGGCCTGGCGTCCCTTACCGATTTCTTCCTTAATAAAATCCATCACGGATGCGCGGGAATACTCGTAGCGATGCACGGTGGTGATGGGCTGTCTTCCCGGCGGCAGTTCATCGATGATACTGTAATCCAGATCGCCGTAGGCCGTCATGGCCAGGGTGCGAGGAATCGGTGTGGCCGTCATAACCAGTACATGCGGCGGAATCACCGCCTTTTTCCAGAGTTTGGCCCTTTGTGCCACCCCAAAGCGGTGCTGTTCATCCACAATCGCGAGTCCCAATGATTTAAACTGTACCGGATCTTCAAGCAATGCATGTGTTCCGATCAGTATGTGTAGTTCGCCATCGGCCAGTTCCTGCAGAATCTTTCTCCGTGCGGCGGCCTTCACCGAGCCGGTCAGTAATCCCACTTTCACGGGCATATCTTTCAGCAGGGAACTGATGCTCTGATAATGCTGGGTGGCCAGGATTTCCGTCGGTGCCATCAGGCTGGCCTGATAGCCATTATCCACGGCCAGCAACATGGCCAGCAATGCCACCATGGTTTTACCGCTGCCCACATCACCCTGGAGCAGGCGATTCATCTGGCGGCCCTTTCCCATATCCTGCCGGATCTCACGCAACACTCTTTTCTGCGCATTGGTGAGTTCGAAGGGAAGATGATTATGGTAGAAAGTATTGAAATGATTGCCCACCTGTTCAAAGACCACGCCCTGCGAATAGCGGTGTCTTTCGAGTTTGATCAGCGCGAGACGCAGCTGGGCAATAAACAGCTCCTCAAATTTTAATCGCGACAACGCCAGTTTAAAGGCCTGATCCGAACTGGGAAAATGGATTTGCTGATAAGCCTGGTAGCGTGTGGGAAATCCATATTTTTTGATGATCGAAGCAGGCAGGTTTTCGGGCAGATCACGTTCATTAAGTGCTTCCAGCAGGGTAAATGTGAGCTTCCCGATCTGCCTTCCCCCTAAAGATTTGGATTTGAGTTTTTCGGTACTGGGATAAATCGGCTCCAGAAAAGCTTTCCCACCCGCTTTGGCAGGGGTAAAGATTTCCATCTCCGGATGGGTGATTTGTAACTGCCCGTTGAAATAGCCCGTCCGCCCGTAAATCAGATAGGTAGTGCCGATTTTGATATTCTTCTGCAACCAGTGAATGCCCTGGAACCATACCAGTTCCAACTTACCCGTAGGATCGGTAGCGATGGCCACCAGTCGCCGGGCGCGGTTTTGTCCGACCAGCTCCAGCGACTGAATTGTTGCTGCCACCTGCACATAATCCTGATAGGGCGAAACCTTTCCGATGGGCGTCACCTGCGTTTTGTCGATATGCCGAAGGGGGAAATGATCTAACAGATCCTTAAACGTAAATATCTGCAGCTCCTTTTTTAGCAGGTCAGCTCTCAACGGACCAACGCCCTTAAGGTATTCAATGGGGCTGGATAATATTTGAGCGTCGAACGATATGGCGGCTTAGTTTTCCGCAAAATTAGGGCTCCCGGCCTTATTTCTGCGATTCTTTAAGTCCGGTAAAGGATTTGGGTGTGGGTATAAACTCCTTCCTGCCTTTTTTCACTTTGAGCAGGGCGCGAATCATGGCGCCGATCAATGCCGGCAAACTCAGCAGGGCCTTGATGGTTGGAGAGGAATAATAGCGGGATGGCATCGCGATAGCGAGGGTAAGCAGGAAAAACAGCAACAGGCTGAGCCACCATCCGGGTTCGGGGAAAAAGAAAGCCCAGCCGGTGGCATAACGGATAATCACCAGAATGATGATGGCCGAAAACACCAGCAGATACAGCGAGCGCGGCAGCAGCAGATTTTGCACCAGCTTGTTGTAGTAGTGACGGTCCTTACGTACTCCCACCATGGCGGGTTCGAAAAACATGCGGAGATGATGCCACTGCGCTTCGAGCCAGCGGAGCCGTTGCTTTTCGAACACATCGTGGGTAGCCACTTTTTCATCCAGCACCCAGGCTTCGGGCAGGTAAAACATCTGGATGCCGCGTTTTAGGAGCTGCATATCGATTTCGCGGTCTTCGCCCGGATTCTCTAGTATGGGTTTCCAGTTGAAGATCGCTTTCAGCAGTTCGAATTCCACGGCCATGCCGGAACCGGAGGGCGCGGCCGAAAAGCCCAGGGATTGTTGTCCGAGCCGGAACAGATGGTTATTGATTTCTTCGCTTATGGCATCCAGTAAGGCCACACTGGTTTGTTCGTTTTTGGCTGTGCGATGGCATTGAATGGCCAGATGTCCCGCGCGGAAAGCATTGTTCACCTGAAGCAGGCAATTCGCCTTCATGATATTATCGGCGTCGAGCAGCATCACCAATTGGTATTTCCCGGGTTCGATCGACTGCAGGGCTGCATGGATGGAACGAGATTTCATACGCGTGTTCACTTCGAGCACCTGGGCCCCCAGGTTCTTGATCATCTGCACAGTGGAGGGAAGCAGCGAATCGGCCACTACCAGCACATCAAATTTTTCGCGGGGATAATTGTGCTGCAGGGCCTCTTCCACCGTATGGGTAATAATATGATCATCCCGGAAACTGGGAATCAGAATCAGTATGCGTGCGTGGTCGGCAGATTCGGGAATGGGTTCTTCGCGATACATTAAGCCTGCAATTGCAACCACCAGTAAATAGGTAATGCTGCAAAACAGATAAAGGAAAATAATCAGGCCTGTTATGTATAAAAATGTTACCACACTTTTGGAAAATATATTTTTAAACGCCCCCGACCAGCAACCTAAAAAGCCGGCGGTTGGCCGGCTTCAGGGTAATTTGTTCGTGAACTCTTTTATGAGACGTTCGCTTTCTGAATCAGCGCGGGTGGTGTGTGCGCGATAATCCACAAATCGAACCAGAAATTTTGCTTTCGTGCATAGGTGATGTCCAGTTTGATCCGGTCCTCCACAGACATGCAATGCCGGTCTTTCTTGCGAATCTGCCAGAGTCCGGTAATGCCCGCCGGTGCCATGAAGCGCTGCGACCATTCGTCGGTGGTAAGCATAGCCGCTTCGTACAGGGGCAGGGGACGGTTTCCTACAATCGACATATCTCCCAGCAATACATTGAAAAACTGGGGCAGCTCATCCAAACTGGTGTTGCGGAGGAATTTACCGAAACGGGTTGCACGGGGATCGTTGGTGATCTTGAAGAACACGCAGCCATTATCCTCGTTGTATTCGTTGCGGTGTTTGATGGCATCTTTCTGCGATTCCGCATCGATGCGCATGGTACGGAACTTATAGAAGTTGAAGATCCGGTAACCTCTGCCCGCACGCTTCGCGATATAAAATACCGGCCCGCGGCTTTCCAGGCGAATGATGATCGCGATCAGCAGCATAATCGGACTGAGGGTGATCAGTGCAATCAGCGACACGATGATATCAAAAGCCCTTCTTCCTATGCTGATCGGGGTCAGACGGGCCTGCTCAGCCACTTCCTCCATTTTCAGATCGGAACGGGTAGCGTTTCTTTTTTTCACTTTGGCCAGAAAATCGACGCGCTGAATCAGTTTGGCGTCGGCCTTGCGGGTATCGATCACATCATCGAACAAACGGGTCAGCACCTGAGTATCTTTCGCCTCCACGGTTTTGCCGTTGGTATCCATGATAACCGGAATCGACTTGAATCGCTCAATGGATTTCAGATAGCCATTCAGGCTGGCCATTTCACTGAGTGGGATATTTCCATCAACAATGATTACCTGCGGAATGGTTTTAACCTGGGAATCGATGCGCTGAAAGATTCCTATTGCCTTCTCCACCGATTCGGCAGCATATCCGCCTTCAAAAAGATTGATGAGGTAATCAATATTCCGGGTGTTCTTCCCGATAAAGAAGAACTCCCTTGAATGCAATACAGCCACAGGAGCAGACTCCTTTTCCCGTGATATGGTATATCGCCGGTAGACGGGCTGGTTGGTGGTTAGTGGGGTCAATGGTAAAGTTGGTTCCATTCAGGTAAGATTTAGTTTTCAGGGCTTAATATCAAACCGCTTTCAATTGCTTTTTCAGGCTGATAGCAGGTGACTGTGTCAAAGCCTCCAGGGTCTTGGTAAGGTCAACCGGATTAAAGGGTTTGTGGAAAGCTGCTTCCACGTTGTATTGTGAACAAACAGTTGCAATTTCTTCTTCGTCGAGGGAAGAAATCACCACCATCGGTATGTTCTTATAGAGTTCGCTCGTCTTGAAATACTCTACCAGCTCCCAGTTTTGGGTATCGGGCAGTTCGGGATCGATAACGATCGCCGCCGGCAGCTCCGACCTGGTCAGCCAGTACATGGCATCCCCGGCTTCAGAAGCGGTGATAGCAGAAAACTGATCATTCAACACCGTGTGCAACAGAAATCTGATCGATTTGCTGGCTGTGATTACGAGTATTTTTCTTTTCATCCTTGAATAAATTAAGTTTTGGAGAAACTCAATTTTTCAATAGGAATTCAATTGGAACGGTTAGGCTTTCAAAGGGTGCTTGGAACTGTCAACATAAACATGATAGTCTTGCGACTAAAAGAAAAATACTACTAATAGATAGTGAGGCGAGTTCTTAGGATGGTGGAATCTGGTAAGCATCTTACCTAAGGGTATGTACTTAGGGTTTCATGCCGTAAAAGTAATATATATTTCCATTTAAAGAAATCTAAGGGCATTTTTTTTCAAATTATCCGTAAAAATACCTAGTCACCTATGGTCCGTACCGGGGATTATTTCACAGGTACCTTTATGCGCCCTGACTTTTCCCAGCGGGCATCCTGTTTCCCGCCCAGGTAACGAAGCAGTCCGAGCAGCACGGCCCAATGCATGAAGAAAAAATAATATGGGAGATAAACGATGGGCCATTTCGTGTTTGTACGGGCCCCGAGCC
>DATCJQ010000135.1:0-2196 GCA_036562745.1 Flavihumibacter sp. | reverse complement strand
TAACACTTCATAACGACTGGGGCGGTGTATGATTTTTCCACCCCTCCGGATGTAAGCAATATTGATACCGTATTGCTCCCGCCATTTCAATTGCTGCAGGGGGATATTGATAAAGGCGGCATTCGGATTAACCTGCAATTCCACGATATGCAGTTCCCAACTCTGGAACAGGTCGCGGGTTTTGCGTTGCAACGGTTCGATCTGTGATTCGGCAAAGGTTTCCCGCGCATTGAGATTCCCCAGGAATCGGTTTTCAATGGTGCTGTAGAGCTTATTGATTTGCTTGGAGAAAATAAACATAAACAATATGGCGCAGGGAATTACCACAATGAAAGCCAGCAGGGTGGATCCCAGTTTTTCTATCAGGAATCCCAGTATCAGTGTACCCAGAATAAACCGTCCCAGTTCGATCATGTACAAGGGACCGTGATTAACTTCCTTATTCTTAAGCAAACTGGCATAGTCGAGTGTTTCCGGCTTTTTCACCATAAAGGCCCAGAGGAAGGGCAGCCCAATCAGGATGGGCAGCACCACATTCAGGATGGTTTTGATCAGCGGGCTGTCGACATACTCGTTCACCAGCGGCATCATAAAACGCGAAAACAGCAATACCAGGGCCACCAGAATGGTGCCGTTCACGAGCATGATCCGGGCATAGGTTTTCATCACATTCTTGATTTCTCCTCCCGAGCGGATCATCTGCGTTTCAGAAGTATAATTGCTGATTCGATCGATCCATGATTTGGGCAGGATCTTTACCAATCCGTTATAAACAGCATCCGATGATTGAATGAGATAAGGCGTGGTAAAAGTTGTTACGGCCGATACCCCTACGGCTACCGGGAACAGAAAATCGGAGATCACTCCCAGCGACAAACCCAGGGTGGCAACGATAAAGGCAAACTCCCCGATCTGTGCCATACTCATGCCCACCTGCACGGATTGTTTGAGCGGTTGCCCCGATAGCAATGCACCTCCTGCCGAAGCGAGCGCCTTTCCCAATATGGTTAACACGGTTACAATAGCGATGGGGCCGCCATAAGTGATGATGGCCTTGGGGTCGATCATCATCCCTACGGAGATAAAGAAGATTGAACCGAACAAGTCCTTCACCCCTTTTAGCAGGTGTTCCACTTTTTCGGCCAGCACGGTTTCTGCGATAATGGAACCCATGATGAAAGCGCCCAGTTCAGCTGAAAACCCAACGGAAGTGGCGAGCAGTACCATACCCAAACAAAGTCCGATTGAGAGAATCAGCAGAATTTCATCGTCCAGAAATTTTTTCGATTTCTTTAGTATGGTGGGGAGCAGGAAAATACCCAGGATAAACCAGAGAATCAGGAAGAATACCAGTTTGCCTATGGTGAAGATGATTTCAGAACCCTTCACTTCGTTGGTAACGGCAATGGTGGAAAGCAGCACCATCAGGAGGATTACGACGATATCCTCCACTACCAGCACGCCGAATACCGTTCGGGCGAACTGCTTGGTTTTTACACCCAGCTCATCAAAGGCACGAATGATGATGGTGGTGGACGAACTCGCCAGCATACCTCCCAGGAACATACTGTCCATCTTGGTCCAGCCAAGCATCTGTCCGCAGAAATATCCGGCCAGGGTAATCACTATAATTTCCACAAAAGCGGTAATGGAGGCAGCACCGCCCACATTCATCAGTTTTTTGAAACTGAATTCCAGCCCCAGGCTAAACAGAAGGAATATAACACCAATTTCTGCCAGGGTTTTGAGGTTGGCAGCATCAATAACACTGGGCAGCAGATTAAAATGGGGCCCTACTAAAAAACCGGCAATAATATATCCCAACACAAGCGGCTGTCCGATGCGCTTGAACAACAGCACCACAACAGCAGCCACCATGAGGATAAGGGCAAGATCGTGTATGAGTTCAGGTAAGTGTCCCATAATCGGACACAAATCTAAAGCATTTGAACAGAAGCAGAATTAACCATTACTTACAAAATTGTTATCTTACCTATGTATTTCAGTTGCTAAACCATCGTCACAAATCTCTGTGTCACCTGATGATGTTTATGATCCTTACTCTACCATAAGCTTGTTGGTAGCGCCTAAAAAAATTATCCGATGATAAGGATCATGTATTTATTCCTGGGCCTGTTTTGCTTTTTTAGTTTGTCTGCGCAAGAGCGGATCTTGCTGGAAAATGTCAGAATATTC
>DATCJQ010000132.1:0-15921 GCA_036562745.1 Flavihumibacter sp. | reverse complement strand
GTCCTTCTCATCTTTCAGTAAGATACCCAATTCCTGCAATTGATTTCTGATTTTGTCGGAAGTAGCGAAATCCTTTTTCGATTTTGCTTCTTTGCGGATATCGATCAGCAGTTTCAGCACGCCGTCGAGTTTGCCATCGTCCTGTCTGGCGGCCTGTTCATCGCGCAAACCGAAAATGTCCTCGAGGAAGGCTTTGAACTGCTTCTGCATTTTCTCGATGGTGGCTTTGGACAGCGCGTCGGCGGCGATATGTCCGTCTTTGATTCCGTTGATCACCGGAACCAGTTCAAACATATTGGCCAGCACTTTGGCGGTATTGAAATCATCGCACATGAATTCTTCGAACTCATCCACCAGGCGGTTCACGCGGGCTTCGAGTTCAGCATCGCCGGCAGCAGCGCCTCCATTGGTAAAGCCGAGCAAAATCTGGTAGGCATCCCAGAGCCGGCGCATACCTTTCTGCGCAGCCTGCAGGGCTTCGTTACCAAAATCGAGCGTACTGCGATAGTGCGTTTGCAGGATGAAGAAGCGCACCGTCATCGGATGATAGGCCTGCTCCAGCAAGGGATGCGATCCGCTGAACAGTTCGGTGAGCTTGATCACATTGTTATAACTCTTGCCCATTTTCTTCCCGTTGATCGTAATCATATTGTTATGCATCCAGTAACGGGCGGGCACATGTTTGTTGCAAATGGTACTTTGAGCGATTTCACTCTCATGGTGCGGGAACTGAAGGTCCATACCCCCACCGTGAATATCGAATTCCTTGCCCAGGTATTTGGTTGCCATGGCGGAACACTCGATATGCCAGCCGGGAAAACCTTCGCCCCAGGGACTGTTCCACCGCATAATATGCTCGGGCGGAGCCGCCTTCCACAGTGCGAAATCCTGTTTGTTCTTTTTCTCATCCTGTCCCTCCAGGTCGCGGGTGGTTTCGAGCAGCTCATCCATCACGCGGCCACTGAGTTTACCATAGGGATAGTTCTCCGCGTATTTTTTCACGTCGAAATACACCGAGCCGTTCTTTTCGTAAGCATATCCCTCTTCAATGATTTTCTTGATCATTTCGATCTGCTCCACGATATGTCCGGTGGCAGTGGGCTCGATACTGGGATCGAGGTTATTGAACTGGTGCATGGCCCAGTGAAACAGATTGGTGTACTTGGTCACCAGCTCCATGGGTTCCAGCTTCTCAATTTGCGCCTTGGTGGCAATCTTGTCTTCTGCTTCGCGACCTTCTTCTTCAAAATGGCCGGCATCGGTGATATTCCTTACATAACGCACTTTATAACCCAGGTGCATTAGATAGCGGTATACCACATCAAACGTAATAAAGGGACGGGCATGGCCCAGATGGCTCTCTCCGCTAACGGTGGGACCGCATACATACATGCCGGCATAACCCGGAACCAGTGGTTTAAATACCTCTTTCTGCCTGGAATAGGAATTGAATATTTTCAGTTCAGCCATGATATTAGAGATTGCTTGCAAAATAAAGGGATAACGTCCGATAATGCCCAAAGATTATATATCGGGAATTATTTTACTCAGTTGCCCCGGATTTGGCCCCGGCAGAAGCTTTGATCCGGAAATCAGTGATCACGGGATAATGATCTGATAAGTTGGGATGGGGATTCCGGCACTGCACCAATTCAAATGACCGGTCCACCAGCACATAGTCGATCCGCAGAGTGGGTGAAATGGCCGAATAGGTGCGCCCCACGCCGAAACCCTTTTCCGTAAACGCATCGCGATAGGGCCCCTTCACGGTATGATAAACGAAGGAATGGGGAAGATCATTAAAATCGCCGGTAATGATGGTGGGATGGGGACTCTTATCCAGTTCAGCCCGTATTTTCTCGGCCTGGCTCTGTCTGAATTCATAGGCGTTCTTGAATTTCCGGAATATGTTTTTGGACCGGGCCAGACTATTGTCATCGCCTTTTCTGATGGCTTCCAGCGTTTCAAACTCTTCTGCCGTAAATAGCAGCGACTGGAGGTGGGTGGTCATCACCCGCACGGTCTGTCCGTTAAGATCAATATCGGCCCAGATATAGCTTTCGTTGGCCTTTTGCTCTTTGGGACCATCGAATCGCCCGCGAAAAGTTTTCTTAATCGGGAATTTCGAAAATATGGCTACCCCATGTTCATAGGCGGTATCCGGACGGCGGTGGTCCATCGCGTAATAGTAATAACGATATCCCAGACTGTCGCGCAGATAGGGAATGTTCTCCGCGAACCTGGTGGGATCATTGGATTCGAGAAATTCCTGCAGGCAGAGAATGTCAGGATCCTGAATCTTCAGATAGGAAAAGATGGCTTTCCGTTTGGCGCGGCTGCGTTTGTCGTACCGCATCTGCCCGAAACGTTCCACATTCCATTGCATGATGCGATAAGCACCTTCGGGTTTGGTTACCGTGGAGGGGGCCATCGGCTTAAAAGCGAAAAAAGCATGGATCGACTGCCAGCTGAGCAAAAGGGTCACCAGGGGCAAAATCAGCCATTTGGAGCGAACCAGTATCCAGAAAAGCAGACTAAGGATAAGAGTCATCAGCAGAAACGCATAACCCACCCCGAGAATTGCTATATACCAATATTTACCGGGAGGAACATACCAGGCTATGCAGGCCAGCGCATATACAAGGCACACCCCGATTGTGAGCAGAATCGCGATTTTCTTGGATATTTTGCGCAGGGTGATTGGCATCTCCGAAATTACAATTCCTCCTCATTCGCCGCCCGCTTTAGAATTTCTTTTTCTTCTTCGGTTAGCATATGATAGCCTTCCTGGTTGATTTTGTCAAGAATCTGATCGATCCGTTGCTGCGTGATATGAGGAATCTTTTTATAAGGGGCCTGTCCGCCGGTTTTGTAGAAAAGATGTTCCTTTTTCTTCGGGCGGCTGGCAGGTTTATCGGGATTGAAGAGGTTATCGAACCAGTCGAAAAAGCTGTTGATCCAGTCACCGATATCACGCCCGCGACGCAGGAGGTAGATATAGAGAAAACCCATTCCCGCGCCGGCGATCTGCGCGAGATAGTGCGGCACTGATCCGGGGGGCATACCCGCAAAATTGATGATCACATAGATGGCGGTGATGATCCAGAGCGGAATGCCGCCACTGATCATGGGGAAAATGCGGTAGTCGGGTGCAATCGCGGTAGCGGCTATGGCCACGGCCAGAATTGAAGCGTTGGCTCCCAGCAAAACCGGACCGGCCCCCAGGTTTAACCCCGGTACAAACTGCCAGGCCAGTACAAATGCAAGCCCGGCTGCCAGTCCGCCCAGCAGATAAGCCGGTGCCAGCCGGCGATTGCCCGTCATATCCTGCATGATATAACCGAACATCCATAACCAGAGCATATTTCCCAGGATATGGAGCAGGTTTTCGTGCGTAAACATGTAGCTGATCAGGGTCCAGGGCCGCAATCCCAGTACTTCGAGCCGGGCAGGCAGTGTAAACCACGAGAGGATTGCAGGCACATAGGAATTCAGATCCATATTGCTCAGCTGATAGATCACGTAAATAAACTTGAGCAATACGAAGAGGACGATGTTCACCACCACCAGGTTCACGAGCGCATTGCCATCGGTCCCCAATCCAATCCGTCTGCTGCTTCTTTGTTCCTGCAGATTCATATGCTGTTCTCCCTTGATACTATTCCTCTTAATAAAACGTATTTCGGTTGGTTTTGTTCCAGATAAATACCAGAATAAAGCCGGCCAATGCCCCACCCAGGTGCGCCCAGTGTGCGATATTGTCGCCGGGAACGCCCGCAAACGCTCCGAAAATATCCAGCGCCATAAAACCGGGTATCAGGTATTTGGCCTTGATGGGTACCGGAATGAACATCAGCATCAGTTCGGTATTCGGGAACAGGTAGGCAAAAGCCGCCATGATACCCATAATCGCCCCGGAAGCTCCCACCGCGATGGAAAATCCCGGATTGATGAAGAGATGCGCCAATCCGGCTGCAATCCCGCAAATGATATAGAAATTGAAAAACCGTTTGGCGCCCCAGAGATTTTCCAGAATCGGCCCGAAAATAAACAGCGTAAACATATTAAAAAATATATGCATCAGACCGCCATGCAGGAACATGTAGGTAACCAGCTGCCATATCTTAAAATAGGGGGTGCCGTAGGGGAACAGCGCCGCCCAGTTTTCGATATCGATTCCCTGCCTTCCGAACATGAACTGGGCAACAAATACCAGCACATTCGCAATGATCAGATTTTTTACTATGGGTGTTAATTGCCTCATCTAGTTTCTCTTTTTTAACTGTACAACGTTTTCGATATGGTGTGTATGCGGGAACATATCCACCGGCTGAACTTTGGTTACGGCATAACCTGCATCAAGCAGACTCAGATCGCGGGCCTGGGTGGATGGATTGCAACTTACATACACCACCGTGGGCGCACCCATTTCCAGAATTTTCTGCACCAGTTTCTCATGCATACCCGCGCGCGGCGGATCGGTGATGAGCACATCCGGCTTGCCATGCGTTTCGAAAAAAGCCGTGTCACAAATATCCACCACATCGCCCGCAAAGAAGGACGCATGCTGAATATTGTTCAAGGCGGCATTCTCCTTCGCATCGGCGATGGCATCCTCAATCACTTCCACCCCAACGATTTTGCCAGCCTGCCGGCTGAGAAAGATCCCGATACTACCGGTTCCGCAATACAGGTCATAAACAGTTTCGCGACCGCTTAGTTCGGCAAATTCGCGCGTAACCTGATATAATTTTTCGCCCTGGCGGGTATTGGTCTGGAAAAAGGACTTGGGACTGATCTTGAAAACAAAATCCTCCAGCTTCTCCAGCGCATAACCTTTCCCATGATAAACGATGGGTTCCTGATCGTGCAGGCTGTCGTTCATCTTGGTATTGATGGTATATAACAGGGTCGTGATCTGCGGTACCTGCTGCAGCAAATGATCGAGCAGGGCCTTACGGGATTTCTTATCCTCCCGGCCAAACACCAGGTTCACCATCACTTCCCCCGTGGTCAGCACCCTGATCAGCACGGTACGCAGAAAACCGCGGTGCTCACGGATATCGTAGTATTCGAGTCCGTGTGCGCTGGCATACTCGCGGATCGTATTCTTGATGGCATTGGTCGGTTCGGCCATAAGGTGACAATATTGTATATCGATCACCTTATCAAAGAGCCGCGGCACATGGAAACCCAGGGCATTTTCCTGCGGAATCTCCCCTCCGCGGTTGATTTCCTCGGCAGTCAGGTACCGGCGATTACTGGCCGTAAATTCGAGCTTGTTGCGATAATAACGGGTTTCCTCGCAGCCCAGGATGGGCATAATGGGCGGAATCTCAACCTTGCCTATGCGACGCAGCTGCTGCTCCACCTCCTGCTGCTTATATATTAACTGTTTCTCATATGGAAGCATTTGCCATTTACAGCCTCCGCACACTCCGAAATGCTGGCAAAACGGTTCCACCCGGTCGGCTGAATAGGAATGAAAACGATCCACGCGTCCCTCGGCCCAGTCCTTCTTGTTCTTGCTCAGGCGAACATCCACCACATCGCCCGGTACGGCGCCTTCGATAAACACCACTTTTCCTTCTACCCGGCTGAGCGATTTCCCTCCTGCTGCATAGTCTTCAACTGTTAATTTTTCCAGTCGTAGGTTCTTTTTACGCATGCGGCAAAAGTAAACACAATATTATTGTGGCCAATTCGTGAAATTAGCAGTTAATGAAACCGATGAAAAACTGGATTATCCTTTGTCTGACGGCATTTTGCTGGATTGGTTCCGGGCGCCCGGGTGCCGCCCAGGCGCAAAACCAAAGCGGTTATGAAATCAGGGTGCAGCTGAATGCTTATAAAAACCAGTATCTCTACCTGGCCTATCATTATGGCAAGAGCAAGGCCCTGGCCGATTCTGCCCTCGTTCAGGCAAACGGAACGGCTGTATTCAAGGGCGCCAATCCCCTTCCCGGCGGTATTTATATTATGGTTTCCCCCCGCAAGGAGTTTATGTTTGAACTGCTGATCGATAAACAGCAGCATTTTTCCATTGGGGTGGATACGGCGCGCCTGCACGATATCCGGTTCACCGGTTCCTCCGATAATGCCGGGTTTCTGGCCTATACCGCCTTTGTTCAGAGCCGTGGTCAGCAGATCGGCGAGCTGCAGAAACAGCTCTCGGGTGCGAAATCAAACAACGACAGCGCAGCTATCCAGCAAAAGATTGCACAGCTTAACAGCGAAATCACGAAATATCGTACCGATTATATCAAAAAAGCCCCCGATGAATTTCTGAGTGCACTCTTCGCTGCCCTGCAGGAGCCGGTGGTGCCCCCCGCATCGCAACATCCAAAGGGAGTGTACGATACGGCCTGGGCTTACCATTATTTTAAAGATCATTATTGGGATGATATCAGCTTCAGTGATGGACGCCTGGTTCGCACGCCTTTCTTCGAAAACCGGCTGGAACGCTATTTCCGTAACCTGGTATCGCCCGACGCGGATTCCATTAAAAAAGAAATCGACCATATGCTGCTCTACGCGCGCAGCAATAAGGACATGTACCGTTTCCTGCTCACGCATTTTGTGCAGAAATACATTCAGCCCGAGTACATGGGACAGGATGCGGTGTTCGTGCATCTCTTCGAAAAATATATCAACGAAAAACCCGAGGTGGACTGGTTCACCGAGCAGTATAAGAAGCATATGACCGAAAGGGCTTATTCCCTGATGGCCAACCTGATCGGCAATCCGGCCTGGGACCTCCCCCTGGTGGATTCAAACGGCAAGCTCACGCCGCTTTACGAAGTGAAAGCACCGTTTACCGTGATCTGCTTCTGGGATCCTACCTGCGGACATTGCAAGGAATTGGTACCCAAACTCGATTCAATGTACCAGGCCAAATGGAAGGCCATGGGCATCAGGATTTATGCCGTGATGACCGATGGCGGCAAGGCAAACTGGACGAGATTCATTAAGGAAAATAAGCTGGGCGACTGGATTCATGTGTACCAGACCGAGGAGCAGCGCAAGGAAGAACAGGCAGCGGGACGGCCCAATTTCCGCCAATTGTACGATGTGTACCAGACCCCGGTATTGTATCTGCTCGACGATCAGAAACGAATCATTGCGAAAAAACTCACCTACCAGCAAATGGATGAGGTGATTTCCATGAAACAACAAAAGCAAACGGCTAAATGAGGCAGTTAAATCCCCGGATCCTTTTCACCATTGCGATGCTTTGCGCCTGCACTATCAGTCATGCGCAAACGCTTTTCACGTATGGCAATCACAAAGTGTCCAAAGCCGAATTTCTGCAGGCTTTTGCCAAAAACAATGCAGGTGTGGAGCCCACGCCGAAAAACTATGAAGATTATCTGGAGCTTTATACACGTTACAAACTCAAGGTCGCCTGGGCCTATGCCAACCGCCTGGATACCCTGCCATCGGTTCAGACCGAGTGGATGAGTTTTCAAAACGAAGTGAGTCGCCAGTACATGCGCGACGACAGTACGGAACAGGCATTGCTGCAGGAAGCGATGCGCCGTTCACAGGAGGAGCGACTGGTTTCGCATATTTATGTGGACGCCAGCCTTGATTCAGTGGCCGCTTTTCAGAAAATCAATAAGGCGATGGCTGCACTCAGAAACGGACAGCCTTTCGAGCAGGTAGCAGCAGCGTTCAGTGAGGACCCCTCCGTGAATAAGAACAAAGGAATGATCGGCTGGATCAGTGTGTTCACGCTTCCCTATGCGCTGGAGAACCTGGCTTATCAGACCGAGCCGAAGAAGGCGAGCGGGGTGCACCGCTCCGCCCGGGCTTATCATATTTTTTATGTACATGACCGCCGTCCGTCTAAAGGGAAGACAAGCATTGCGCAGATTCTGCTGGAGCAGAACGAATCCAACCGGCAGGCCATCCAGCAGCGGGCTGATTCCATTTATAAAGCATTGCAACAGGGCGCCGATTTCGCGGCACTGGCACACCGATACAGCGATGATGCCGCTTCTTTCGCCAGTGGCGGGCAATTACCCCCTTTCACGGCCGGCACCTATGATCCCTGGTTTGAGTCGGTCGTGGAAAAACTGCAGCCCGGAGATCTGTCCATCCCCTTTGAAACCAGTCAGGGTATGCATATCGTGAAACTGCTCCAACGGGAAGGGCTACCCGACACCACGCAGGCTGGCATCCGCGAGGCGATTCGCAATCTGGTGCAGGCATCCGACCGTTATCCATTACCCGCGGAAATGGCTTATCAAAAAGCGAAAAAGCTGGTGGGATTTGAATTGCTTCCGAAACCCGGCACCGGTGCGGAAGCAGTATTCGCCCGCATCGGCAAACGCACACTCCGCGAAGCAGAGTTTCTGGAATGGCGCAAACGCCAGGAAGAAATAAGATCAAGAACAGGACAGCAGGCTTCGGTTGAGCAGGACCGTGAGAACTATATTAAACAGCAGGTGATGCAGGAATATCGCGATCACCTCGAACAATATAATCCGGCATTCGCGAGCCAACTGGCTGAATTCAGAGAGGGCACGCTGCTATTCGAGGCCATGCAACAGCAGGTTTGGGATCGCGCAGCGGCTGACGAAGATGGATTGAAGAACTATTACAAGGCCAATGCATCGAAATATCGCTGGAAGGAAAGTGTGCGGGGCGTATTCTTCACCTGCGCCGATAGCGCGGTGGCCCATATGCTGTACAATCAGATCAAACCATCCATATCGGACTGGTCGGCCAAACTGGACGAATACAAAAATCTGGTGCTGGCCGATACCGGACGTTTTGAGCTCGATCAGCTTCCGCTTGAATTGACCAGGGAGGAAATTAACCCGGGTGTGCTCACCCAGCCGCAACCAATTAACGGCACCGAACAGTATGGATTCCTTTATTGCCTGGAACGCTTACCCGGAGATGATTTACGCGAATTCGATGATGCGCGCGGATTTGTTCTGAACGATTATCAATTGAAGTTGGAAGAAGATTGGATTGCCGAATTGAAAAAGCAATTTCCGGTGAAGATCAACAAATCTGTGTTAAAGAGCCTTAACAGGTAATGGCATGGTTTTGGCGTTTAGGGATGTACGTTACTTTTAAACCCAAACGAACATTCAAACCCAAACGACCAACACATGAAGAAATTAATCCTGTCTATGGCCGTGGCAGCCGCGGCCGGAACTGCATCCTTCGCGCAAGACAATAACATCTATCTGAAAGGTGGGTATAACCTCGCCAATGTTTCTTCCAATACCGATGGCTCGGTGGATGACGCCAAAGCCGTTTCCGGATTCCATGTAGGTGTTATGGCCGACCTGCCCCTGGGTGCTGGATTTTTATCGCTCCAACCCGGCGTGCTTTTCACCACGAAGGGTACCAAAACCGAATGGGGCAAGGGTTCACAGATCGCGCATTTCACAGCTACCACCAATCCACAGTACATCGAAGTACCGGTTAACCTGGTAGTTAATCTTCCGCTTGCCGATAAGGAGTCTAAGTTTTTTGTAGGTGCCGGTCCATATGCCGCAATGGGCATTGGTGGTAAAAACAAAGTGACCGGGAAAGTGCTTGGTGTGGATGTTAGCGTGGACAACAAAATTGAATTCACGAACGACGATCCGGAAATCTCCAATCCCGAAGACGCTGCCGGTATGCGTTACATGAAACGTATCGATTATGGTATAAACGGCACAGCCGGATTTGCATTCAGGAATCTGCTGCTCTCAATCAACTATGGTCATGGCTTAACTAAGCTGAATGCCGGTAGCGATGACCTGGAAGATAATAAGTTCAAAAACCGCGTGTGGAGTGTATCTGTCGGAATCAGTCTCTAAGCTGAGACTGCCTTGTTTTCGGGTAAATCCCGGGAACCGGACAGATTCTGACAAGCCTTATCCCAATAACAATCTTACCTTCCCTATAAATAAAAATGTGAGCCGAAAGACTCACATTTTTTTATGGTTAAACCAGTTCTTTCACCACATTCCAGATTACCCTGGGTTTGCCCAGTGTATAGTAGTGCAGCACAGGCACGCCTGCTTTTTTCAGTTCGCGGCTCTGGGCCAGCAGCCATTCGGTTCCCACCAGTTCCACATCTTCATCGGTTTTACATTTCATGATTTCTGCCGAGAGGGCATCGGGTATATCCACATGGAAGGTGCGGGGAATGATGGTCATCTGCTTGCGGTTGGTAATCGGCTTGAGGCCGGGTATGATCGGTACATTAATACCTGCCGCACGACAGTTATTCACGAATTCAAAATAGCGTTCGTTATCGAAGAACATCTGGGTTACCACGTATTCGGCACCCGCATCCACCTTGGCTTTCAGATAGGCGATATCGGTAGCTTTATTGGGCGACTCGAAATGTTTTTCCGGATATCCGGCCACGCCCACGCAGAAAGTGGCTTTGCCCGGATCTTTCACTTCTTCCTCGAGATAGATACCGTGATTGAGGTCGATTACCTGCTTCAGCAATTCGATCGCATAACGATGACCGCCGGGTTCGGGCTCAAAAAAGGTTTCGTTCTTGGCCGCATCGCCTCTTAATACGAGCACATTATCGATGCCCAGGAAGGCCAGATCGATCAACGCGTTTTCTGTTTCCTCGCGGGTGAAACCGCCACAGATCAGGTGCGGAACGGGATCCACGTTATAATGCTGCATGATGGCCGCACAAATCCCAACCGTACCCGGGCGTTTGCGAACTTCAATCTTGTTGAACGTGCCATCCGCCTGCTTTTTGAACATGGTCTCGCTGCGGTGATAGGTCACATTTATGAAGGCGGGCTTGAACTCCATCAAAGGGTCGAGGTGGTTGTAAATGGCATTGATTCCCTTCCCCTTGAGCGGCGGCAATATCTCAAAGGAGATTAATGTGTCTTTCGCCTGATTGATATGTTCAATAACCTTCATGATTCGCTTGCTGAATGATAAACTATCTGCAAACTTAGGATGCTGTTATGAATTAACAAGGTATTTTTGCCAAAAGCACCCACTAGTGAGCTTAATCATTTCTACAAACGAACTGGTCAAACGATATGGCAGCCGCACCGTTGTTAACAACGTGTCGGTAAGCGTGAAGCAGGGAGAAATTGTTGGTCTGCTTGGTCCCAATGGCGCCGGTAAAACTACCACCTTCTACATGGTGGTGGGATTGATCAAGCCCGACGAGGGACGGGTATATCTCGACAAACAGGACATTACGGAACTGCCCATGTACAAGAGGGCGCAGCTCGGAATTGGTTATCTGCCGCAGGAAGCATCGGTATTCCGTACCCTGACGGTGGAGGATAATATCAAAGCCGTGCTGGAGATGACCCGCCTCACGCGGCAGCAGCAGAAGGCCAAGCTGGAGGAATTGCTGGATGAGTTCCGCCTGCATCATGTGCGCAAAAACAATGGCGACAGCCTGAGTGGTGGCGAGAGAAGACGTACCGAAATCGCCCGGGCCCTGGCGGTGGATCCCAAATTCATCCTGCTGGATGAGCCCTTTGCCGGGGTGGACCCCATCGCGGTGGAAGATATCCAGACCGTGGTGGCGCGCCTGAAATACAAGAACATAGGCATACTTATCACCGATCACAACGTAAACGAAACCCTTTCGATCTGCGACCGGGCATACCTGCTGATTGAAGGAAAGATCTTCAAACATGGCACAGCCGAAGAACTTGCCGAAAACGAACAGGTGCGCCGCCTCTATCTCGGACGCAATTTCGAGCTCAAACGCAAGGACTACCTGCATGAGGAAGTGATGAAGGGAATAAGTGAATTACCGAAGTTTGAAGACTAATTTTCGTATTTTGCCGATGCAGCATGAAAATTCTGTCGCCCGCCATATCGAGACTTGCCCGCCTGCGACTCTGGCAGATTGAACAATGGGTCAATAATCCCTTTGCTGCCCAGCGGGAAGTACTGCAGGAACTGGTAACATCAGCCCAGTACACTGAAATCGGACGCCAGTACGGTTTCAACAAGCTGTTCAAGGTGCGGGATTTCAAGCGCACCGTACCCGTGCATGAGTACGATGATCTCAAGCCCTATATCGAACGTATGATGCAGGGCGAAGAGAATCTGCTCTGGAACACGCCGGTTAACTGGTTCGCCAAAAGCAGCGGTACTACCAGCGATAAAAGCAAGTTCATTCCCGTTAGTGACGAAAGCCTGGAAGAAAATCATTTTCAGGGCGCGAAAGATGTGCTCACCCTGCATTATGGTTGTAATCCCGATTCCGATTTGCTAAGCGGAAAAGGCCTGGTAATCGGCGGTTCACACCAGGTGAGCCAGTTCACCGAAGACATAAGTTATGGCGATCTCAGTGCCGTGCTGCTGCAGAACACACCCTTCTGGGGTCACTGGATCCGCACGCCCGACCTCTCCATCGCCCTGATGGACGAATGGGAGTCCAAAATTGAACAGCTCGCACTTTCCACCATACCGGAAAATGTTACCTCCATTTCGGGTGTGCCTACCTGGTGCCTCGTGCTCATGAAGCGCATCCTCGAAATGACGGGCAAATCATGCATAGCCGAAGTTTGGCCCAATCTCGAACTCTATATGCACGGCGGCGTGTCCTTCCTGCCCTATCGCGATCAGTTCCGCCAGATCATCGGCAAGGATATCCACTACCTCGAAATGTATAATGCCAGTGAAGGGTTCTTCGCCGCGCAGGATAGTCCCGATGCCGATGGCATGCTGCTCTTCACGCGACATGGCATCTTCTATGAGTTTATGCCCATTGAAGAATATGGCAAGAAATTTCCGCATACAGTCGGACTCAACAAGGTGGAACTCGGCAGGCAATATGCGCTCGTAATCAGCACCACCGGCGGTTTGTGGCGTTATATCATCGGCGATACCATTCAGTTTACCAACCTGGCTCCCTATCGCATCAGGGTCAGCGGCCGGCTCAAACATTTTATCAATGCCTTCGGCGAAGAGGTGATCGTTGACAATACCGATAAGGCCATCGCGGTAGCATGCGAAAAAACCGGTGCCCTGGTGAACGATTATTCAGCCGCTCCCATTTATTTCAGCCAAAACGGTAACGGCGCCCACGAATGGGTGATCGAGTTCGAAAAAGAACCCGCTGATCTGGCCCTCTTTGCGTACGAACTGGACAGTGCGCTTAAAAATATCAATAGCGATTACGAAGCCAAACGGCACAAAGACATCGCTCTGCGCATGCCGGTTGTACATGCAGCACGCAAGGGATTGTTTAATGACTGGCTACGATCAAAAGGGAAACTGGGCGGTCAGCATAAGGTTCCAAGATTGAGTAACGACCGCACCACTCTGGACGCAATTATGCAATTTTCTTAGCGTTCAGTTTCAGGTACAAAGTTCTAAGCAGATAATAGGGTAAGGTGTAATAATTGGCCGACTGTTTTTTCACGCCACCGAATCCGAGTTTGAACTGAAGCAGGCTGTCGATTACCTGATTGCTGTTCACTATTTCATATCCGCCGAAATCATAGGTTTCGATGCCTTCTTCCTTAAAGGTGAGCATATCGCGATAATGAAGCAGGCGGTTGGCGCGGCCTATCATGTTGCGATCGAAATTTTCGTCAAAGCGCTTGGAGGCTGAATGCATCTGGCGAACGATTTTTTGCTCGGCATCATACACGTAGGTATGCACCGCCAGGATCTCGCCATTCAACTCAGCGTAACTGATGCGGAATGCATCTCCGAATCCCGCAATATTCTCCTCGGTTTCGGTCGACAATCCCTTTTGAACCGCGAACTCGTTGTAGAAAGCAACAAACTTGGCGATATCATTGTCAAAATAACAATGCACTCCTTCGGTGGCCGCTTTCCTTACGGAGTTCCGAACTGTGCTGTTGAAGCCCTCGTAGATTTTTTCGGGCGTTTGAGTCAGGTCGAGTTCTACAGTATTATTTGCCTCCTTAATAAGAAAAGGAGAACGGAAGGGGTCACGAACATGGTTGTAAGACTGAATAAAAAACTTGTCCAGGATTCCAGGGCTTACCGAAAACCAATTATCGTGCACCCTGAAACCATAAAATTTCCTAGTGTACCAGATCATGCTACTGAAACAGGGGTTTAAGAGTTACAAGAAAACTTTCCCATTTTTAAGTGTTTTCACTTTAAGCGGGAACACTTAAAAGTAGTCAAATTCATAAATCTGCCTAAATTCACAGCTAATTTTTAGACGAATGAAACTTTTAGAAGGACGAATAGCCATTGTTACCGGCGCAGCCCGGGGCATTGGAGAGGGTATTGCCCTGAAACTGGCAGAGCAGGGAGCCAATATTGCGTTTACCTATGTTAGTGAGGGTAGTGCTGAAAAAGCAGCGGCCCTGGAGCAAAAACTGACAGCCATGGGGGTGAAAGCCAAAGCCTACCGAAGCAATGCGGCCGTTTATGAAGAGTGCGAAGCCCTTGTAAATGATGTAATTGCAACATTCGGCGGAGTAGATATCCTGGTAAACAATGCCGGAATCTCGAAAGATAACCTCCTGCTGCGCCTGAGTCCCGAACAATGGGATGATGTAATCAATACCAACCTGAAATCGGTATATAACATGACCAAACAGGTGATTCGCCCCATGATGAAGGCCAAATCCGGCAGCATCATCAATATGAGTTCGATCATCGGCCTGAAGGGCAACCCCGGTCAGAGCAGCTACGCCGCCTCCAAAGCGGGTATCATCGCTTTCACCAAGTCGATCGCACAGGAACTGGGCAGCCGGAATATCCGCTGCAATGCCATCGCCCCCGGTTTTATCGAAACCGATATGACACATTACCTGAAAGAAAGCGACGGCGCTGCCGAATACCTGAAGAAGATTCCGCTCGGACGGTTCGGTACCGCCGAAGAAGTGGCCAACGTAACACTCTTCCTGGCCAGTCCGCTGAGTTCTTACGTAACCGGACAGGTGATCAGCACCTGCGGGGGACTGTATCAATAATTCTTACCCGTCGGGTACCCGTCGGGTGCCCGACGGGTAAATAACTCGGGGAGGGTCACCAGCTGATAGCCCCGCGACTGGAGCCATTTTACCAGCTCGTCAAAATTCCGCCAGAAGGGATCCGGCCGCCCCGGTCCCGCTCCGATATGGAGCAGCAGGATAAATCCATTCAGCCCGTCGCGGGTTTCTTTGCTTTTGATGGATTCCATAATCACCGGCGAACTGCGGTAGTTTTTATCCGCAATCCCCGTGTAATCGGCGTGACTCAGGGTGCCCGGTGTCAGATTCACCAGGTGACGGCCCAGCTCATTCGTCCAGCATACAATGCTATCATTATACCATTCGTAGGAGGGCAGAAAATAGACCGCCTTACCAATGTCGATACCCAGGGCCTGCATGGCTTTTTCATTGTCGCGGATCTCCGATTCAAAAACAGCGCGACTCACCAGCAGGCTGTCGCGATTGGTCCAGTCGTTATACAGGCGATGCTTATCCCCGTGCGCACCCAGATAGTGGCCCGCTCCGTGGAGTTTCCGGATCAGGGAAGCAAACCGGGGGTTGCGATAGAAATCCCCCGTGAAGAAAAAAGATGCTTTGGCCCTGCGCTTTTTTAATACCGATGCAATGGTTTCTCCGCCCTCGGCAAATTCATGTCCGGTAAACACAATGGCAATCTTGCGTTGGGTCGTATCGCCGCGCGTGAGAGCGCCCGGACTTTTCCAAAATCCGGGGCGATTCGCAGCGCCGCCTGAACTGGAAGGAGCAGATTTCGCGGCATCAGCCTTTTGGAGAGGAGGATAAACCGCGGGCCCCACGGGATAGGCCGAAGGTTTTACCTCGCGGGCGATGATCTCCCCGATTTCGCGAAAGAAAGGATAACCCACTGAATCGTATTCGTATTTGTTATCGTTCAGAATGCCATCCTTATTAACATAGATTACGCCCGTAAGCATGAACTCCCTGTTTTTTTCCTGATCAACGATATAGGCTGCATCAATCA
>DATCJQ010000127.1:0-2762 GCA_036562745.1 Flavihumibacter sp. | reverse complement strand
CCGTCATCGTACAGGGAAGGGTGCTTGACGAAAAAGGCCAGCCCCTGTTTGGAGCGACGGTGGATGAAAAAGGAAAATCGAACAGCACCACCACCGGCGCCGACGGCAGATTCTCGCTCGAAGTAAGCGGCAGCGAATCTGTCCTCACCATATCCTTCGTGGGCTATAAGACCATGGAGGTAAAAGTGGGCAACCAGACTTCAATAGAAGTTCGGATGACGCTGGCCAACGATTCCCTCTCCGATATCGTTGTTATCGGATATGGAACGGTAAAAAAGAAGGATGTAACAGGATCGGTGGTTACCGTTGATTCCAAAGATTTCCTGCCAGGTACGGTTACCAGCGCGGAGAATCTGCTGGCAGGTAAGGTGCCCGGATTATCCGTAACCCCGGGAAGTGGTGCACCCGGATCCGGCGCGGCAATTTATATCCGCGGGATTTCATCCCTCAATGCCAATCAGCGTCCCCTGATCGTGGTGGACGGAATTCCGCTGGATGGTAATGGCATTACGGGAAGTGTAAACACACTAGGACTCATCAACCCCAACGATATTGAAGCCATTTCCGTTTTGAAAGACGCATCTGCCACGGCTATTTACGGATCGAGAGCATCCGGCGGTGTGATTCTTATCACCACCAAGAAAGGCAGCAGAGGCAACAAACTGAATGTTACATTCAATTCCAACAATGCACTCGCCGTAAAAACCAAATCACTGGATGTTTTATCGGCCAACCAGTTCAGGGCGATCATTGATACGATTGGCAGTCCTGAGCAGAAAGCCGCCCTTGGAAATGCCAATACAAACTGGAATGACGAAATCTTCCGTCCGGCATTTGTTACCGACAATAGCCTGAGCCTGAGCGGTGGTATCCGAAATCTGCCTTATCGTTTGTCAATTGGCCAATTGAACCAGAACGGAACACTAAGAACCGGTTACTATAATCGTTATACCGGCAAGCTGACCATCAATCCTTCGCTGCTCAACAACCATCTCAATGTAACCGTGAACCTGCTGGGAAGCCTGGAGCGTAACCGGATAGCCGATGAAGATGCGATCAATGCGGCAGCGATTTATGCACCCACCCAGCCTGTATATATGGAGGGTTCTCCCTACGGCGGGTATTTCGAGTACATCGATCCCGACGGATTTGTAAACGCCAAAAACCCCTTCAATCCCATGGGCATTCTTCAGTCGCTGAAGAAATCCAGTGCCAACAAATTCATGGGAAATATTGTGGCAGATTATCGTTTCCATTTTCTGCCTGAGCTGCGTGCCAACCTGAACCTGGCCGTGGAAAACACAGACGGTAAATACAGCGAATACCATCCCCTTACCCAGGCCAGTTATGCACGGTCCGGCGGATCGCGCTACGCGAGAGAACAGGGCAAGCGGAATAAAACTGCCGAGTTCTACCTGAATTACAACAAAGCTTTCAGGAGCATTAAGAGCACCGTAGACCTTACGGCAGGATATGGGTACTATGATTTCAAATATGGGGTTCCGGCCTATGTGAGCACGAACCTGAACGGAGATGTTATCTGGACCAACAATGCCGACTCTGCCCAGAATACACTGATTTCTTATTACCTGCGTCTTAACTATAAGTTTAACGACCGTTTGATGTTAACCGGAACCGTGCGGACGGATGGATCATCCAGATTCGCACCGGCCACACGTTGGGGCACTTTCCCCTCGGGTGCACTGGCTTACCAGTTCATCAACAATCCGAACAGCAAACTGAATTCGCTGAAAGCAAGAATTGGTTATGGCATTACCGGTCAGCAGGACATCGGTTCGTATTATGCCTATATCCCGACCTATACCATTGCACCGACCAACAATGCCTACTATATCAATGGTAACTTTATCAATGGCTACACACCCGGTGGTTATAATACCGGCTTGAAATGGGAGTCTACTTCGATCGCCAACTTCGCCGTTGATTTCGGATTGTTCAACAACCGTTTAAGCGGAAGCCTGGAGTTCTATAAGAAGAAGACTTCCGACATGCTGATCAATGCCAAGCTGCCGGCCGGCGCCAACCTCGCCAGCTCCATCTTCCAGAATATCGGCAGCATGGAAAATACCGGGGTGGAATTCTCTATCAATTCAACACCTGTAAAAACGAAAAATTTCCAATGGGACGCTAACTTCTATATAACCTACAATGAGAACAAGGTTACCAAGCTGACACAGTATTCCCAACCCGATTTCCAGGGCTATCCTGTGGGCTCTGTACAAATCATCAAAGTAGGGTATCCTGCTTATTCCTTCATCTCCTATCAGCAACGGTACGACAAGGGTAAGCCCATCGAAAACGGATATGTTGATTTCAATGGAGATGGCATCATCAATGCAGATGACCGTTATATTGGCAAATCGCCCCTTCCCAAATACATTATGGGCTTCAGTTCCAGCGTGCAGTATAAGAAATTCAATGCCGGACTGGTGGCCAGGGCCAATATGGGGAATTACGTGTATAACAATTATGCCGCCGCAGCGGGCCACCAGACCTGGATGGCAGGCACTTTCCTGACTGCGGTGAATGCTTCATCCAGCATCCTGCAAACCAATTTCAAAACCCTGCAGACCTATTCAGACTATTATATCCAGAATGCTTCCTTCCTGAAGTTTGACAATATCAGCGCGGGCTATCATGTTGGAAAAATCCTGAACAACGTGGCCGATCTGACCATTTCCGCCGTGGTGCAGAATGCCATTGTATTCACCAAATACAGTGGAGTGGATCCGGAAATAGCC
>DATCJQ010000118.1:0-2980 GCA_036562745.1 Flavihumibacter sp. | reverse complement strand
GGTAGAAGCAAGACCTGTCACCACCACCTCATTCAGATTGGTATCATCTTCTTTCAACTGAATAACCATCGGACCAGATTTGATCGCAACGGTTTGTGTGAGATAGCCCACAAAAGAAACTTCCAAACGGTTATAACCACCCGGAACCTGGAGACTGAAATTTCCGCCATCATCCGATTGTACGGAAATATTGGCGCCCTTAACTGCAATGGTTGCCCCTGGCAACGGATTTCCTGCAGGATCTGTAATCCTGCCCTGTACATTCTGCTGCGCAGCAGAAATCAATGGCAATACCAGTCCGATAAGGACGGGTAGCCAATACCCGAGAACTTTTCTCATGAATTAATTTTGATTAGTGTCCACAAATGCTCACATCTAAAAAGATGTTAAAGCGATAACGTGCCACAGACCACTTTGCGGGAAGAAACGTTGCAGCATACTACAACCGTTCATCACGAAAAAAAGGCCTTGATAAGAATCTGTTTATCTTGAATCCAAGAAATTTTACAGAAACCTGTCAAGACCCCTTTTAACTTATCAGGAGAAACAATCTCGGGCGTGATTATGCGAGATTGACTGAGGCATCCGCATCAAAGCGATCAACGCGGTGGATACCATTTAATGCGCGCAGCCGGCGAACCAGTTCATCCAGCTCTTCCTTATCATGAACGAATACTTTTATCGCACCTTTGAAGATGCCTTCATTGGCTTCAATGGAGAGTGCGCTGATATTGATCTTCATCTCTCCCGAAATCAGGTTGGTTATCTTGTTAACAACACCCACATCATCCAGTCCCACAATATTCAAACCGGTGAGGAAGGAAATTTCCTTGTTCTTCGCCCATTTGGTTTTAACCACCCGGTGCCCGTAATTGGCCAGGAGTTTGGAGGCATTCGGACAGTTGGTGCGGTGAATGGTTAATCCCTTGCCGGTGGTTACAAATCCGAATACGTCATCACCCGGAATCGGTTTGCAGCAGTTGGCAAGATTGTACATCACCTTATCGCTGCTTTCGCCGAATATGATGAGTTCCGCATCCTTCTTCGAGAAATCGCTGATGGTGGGGTATTCTGCTTTTTCCTCCAATGGCTTGGGTGGCTTGGGCAATTCGAGTTTATCGCCCAGCACCTTGAAGTCGGAAAGTTCTTTCAGATCTATTCCCCTTGTGGCAACCTGATAGTAAAAATCAAGCAGTGAAGGTTGTTTATAGAAATCTGCCAGCAATTCCACATTGTGCGTATGGAAGCCTGCCCCCATTCCTTCGAGCTTGCGTTGTACCAGGTATTTTCCGTCTTCGGCGATTTTTCGTTTCTCTTCCTTGAGGGCATCCTTGATCTTGGTCTTGGCCTTGGCAGTAACCACGAAGTTCAGCCAGTCTTCCGAAGGCTTTTGTTTATTGGAGGTAATGATCTCGATCTGATCACCGCTTCTCAGTTTATGACTGAGCGGAACCAGTTTGTGATTCACTTTTGCACCAATACAACGGGCACCTACAGCCGAATGTATCGAGAAGGCAAAATCCAGCGCAGTGGACCCGATGGGCAACATTTTCACATCACCCTTGGGAGTATATACATAGATTTCCTCTGCCAGAAAACTGGTTTTGAAATCCTGCAGAAAATCGATCGAATCATTATTCGGAGTTTGCAGCACTTCGCGGATCTGATGAAACCATTTATCGAAACGGCTTTCGTCGGTGGTTCCTTCCTTGTATTTCCAGTGCGCAGCCAGCCCTTTCTCAGCGATTTCATTCATCCGTTTGGTGCGGATCTGCACTTCCACCCATTTTCCCTGGGGACCCATCACCGTAGTGTGCAGGGCTTCGTATCCATTGCTCTTGGGATTGCTGAGCCAGTCGCGCAGGCGCTCGGGCGAAGGTGTATATTCATCGGTGATCATGGAATAAACTTTCCAGCAATCTTCCTTTTCGCGTTCATGCGGCGAATCGAGAATTACGCGGATGGCAAAGAGATCATACACTTCTTCGAAGCTGACCCCCTTCTTCTTCATTTTATTCCAGATCGAGTGAATGCTTTTCGGACGGCCATGGATTTCAAAATTGAAATTGGCCTTCTCCATTTTTTCGCGAAGCGGACGAATAAACTCGTTGATATAGCGGGTCCGCTCGCGCTTGGTTTCCGCCAGCTTGCGCGCGATTTCCTTATACACATCCGGCTCCATGTATTTCATGGCCAGATCTTCCATCTCGGTCTTGATGGTGTACAATCCCATACGGTGGGCCAGCGGCGAATACACATATACGGTTTCGGACGCAATCTTCAGTTGCTTTTCGCGCTTCATGCTTTCCAGCGTGCGCATGTTGTGCAGGCGGTCGGCCAGTTTAATCAGGATCACCCTCGGATCATCGGTGAGGGTGAGCAATATCTTCTTGAAGTTTTCTGCCTGTTGCGAAGCATTGACGTCGATGACGTTCGCGATTTTGGTGAGTCCGTCCACAATCCGCGCAATCTCCGATCCGAACTGCCTTTCGATATCGTCGAGTGTGATATCGGTATCTTCCACGGTATCATGGAGCAGGGCACAAATGGTGGATCGCACCCCGAGTCCGATTTCCTCCACACAGATCCGGGCCACGGCCAGGGGATGCAGGATATAGGGTTCTCCGCTTTTCCGGCGCATGGTTTTATGCGCATCGGCCGCCATCTCGAAGGCGATGCGCACAAGTTCCTTATCGCCGGGTTTAAGTTTGGGTTTGAGACAACGGAGCAATGCCCTGTACTCTCGTAAGATCAATTTCTTTTCCTGGTCCTCGGTAAGATTATATTTCGGTATCGCTGCTACAGTTTCCATTAGACGTTCACTTGCTCCTCTTCAATTTAGTAAACAGGACGAATTTAAAGAAAACTGGCGTCTGATCTTTTTTTCCTGAAATCACCTACATTTGCAGGCCTTTGAAAGGGAGAAGGGAGAAGGGGGGAACAAAGGGAACAAAGGGAACAAAGGGAACAAAGGGAACAA
>DATCJQ010000109.1:0-4007 GCA_036562745.1 Flavihumibacter sp. | reverse complement strand
CTGTTCCTGGAAAAGCGGCACGCCCAGGGTTCTTCCCAATATTTCTTCCAGCTCTTTAGATGGAAATTCAATGGGGTCCTCCCCATTCCGCCTTCGCAAATAGGGATGCACCATATCCCCCTGTATCGGTCCCGGCCGCACAATGGCCACTTCAATCACCAGGTCATAAAAACATCGGGGCTTGAGTCGGGGTAACATCGATTGCTGTGCCCGGCTCTCAATCTGAAACACCCCAATCGTATCAGCCTGACAAATCATGTCATATACTTCCGGATCATCCTGCGGAATCGTAGCCAAACTCCATTCCTGTCCGTAATGCTGCTTCAGCAGATCAAATGATTTGCGAATACAGGTCAGCATGCCCAATGCCAGCAGATCGATTTTCAAAAAACCGAGAGCATCAATATCATCCTTGTTCCACTCGATATTGGTGCGGGCTTCCATGGTGGCATTCATAATCGGACATAAATCAGCCAGCAATCCATCCGTGATCACAAATCCGCCGGTATGCTGCCCCAGCTGTCTGGGAAATCCGCGGTATTGCTGTATCAGCTCAAAAGTCTTCCGCACCTGCGGATCGGCGACCTCCAGTTGCTCCTCTTCCATACCCGCCAGCTGTTTGATGGTATCCACACTCAGTCCCATGGCCCTGCCCACATCGCGCACCGCCCCACGGTAATGCATATGCGTAACGGTTGCCACGATGGCGGCCCGCTCCCGACCGTATTTCTGATACACATACTGCATCATTTCCTCGCGCCGCTCGTGTTCAAAATCGATATCAATATCGGGCGGTTCGTTCCGCGCCGAAGAAATAAACCGTTCAAAAAGCAGGTCATGTTTCATGGGATCCACGCTGGTGATACCCAGGCAAAAGCAGACCGTTGAATTGGCCGCCGATCCCCTGCCCTGGCAAAGTATGCCCCGGGATCGCGCCTCGCGCACGATATCCTCTACGGTCAGAAAATACTCCGCGAAATTCATCTCCTTAATAAAGGCCAGTTCGTGCAGGATATTCTTGCGGATTTTTTCCGGTATCTCTTCTCCATAATGCCGGTGCGCTCCCTCCCAGCTGAGTTGGGTGAGATATTCCATCGGCGTGGTTCCCTGCGGCACGATTTCCCTCGGATATTTATAGGCCAGTTCCGACAGCGAAAAACTACAGGCTTCGGCAATCTCCAGCGTCTGCCGGATGGCATCGGGATACTGCCGGAATAATCGAATCATTTCCTCCACCGGTTTTAGGTATCGCTCGGCATTGGCATGGAGTTTATAACCCGCCGTATGGATCGTGCATATCTCACGGATACAGGTCAGCAGATCCTGCAATTCTCTTCGCTGCTTATGATGATAATGCACATCGTTGGTGGCCACCAGCGGAATCTGCAATCGCTTCGATAACTCCGACAGCCTGAACAATAATTTTCCATCCTGTCCGCCGTATTGCCTTGTGGCACAGAGATACAATTGATCGCCCAGCGCCTCTTTATAGGTTTCAATCGAATGCTGAAAAATCTGATCCAATTCAAACTGCGCATTGAGTCGCGATGGCGGAACCACCAACAGCTTCATATCTTTCTGCAACGTAAAAAGATCGGCCACATACAATTCGCATTGTCCTTTCTCCGTACGAAGATTTCCCTTCGACAATAACTGACTCAGCGATGCATAAGCGCTTTTATTGGTGGGATAGGCCAACACGGATGGACCATCCTGCAGATCGAGCCGGCAACCCGGCAGGAAACGTGTCGGCAGATTTTTAGCGGCCGCATGGGCCCGCACGATGCCCGCCAGGGTATTGCGATCGGTGAGACCTATCGCCGTATAGCCCAGCGCTGCCGCTTCCTCCATCAGTTCATGCGGATGCGATCCGCCGCGTAAAAAACTGAAATTGGAGGTGACCTGTAATTCTGCATATTGATTTTTCCCTTCCATACTCGCTCTCCTTTATCACGGAAAAAAACCATGTAAAAACCATTGTGCTTTCCGCCCGGCTTCATAATGTCCCTGGCGGAAAATCCAGTACCTGCCCGCCCGATCATCTTCCACGATATAATAATCGCGATGCTCTCCCGTTTGCAGCCACCATTCGGGTTCGATGCGCTCGGGACCATCGGCTTTCTTCACTGTATGCAATACACCGCGGTAACGGAAATTCATCGGCGGATAATCGGGCACGGGTGCTGTTACCTCAATCGGCTCGGGCTTTTGTAACCAGGCCGGACGACGCAATTCTGCCGGCCAGTTGAGCTCCGACTGCTCATCCAGCCTCCGGGCCCTTTGCACGGCACGTTCGGGCCAGTGATGTTCTGCGGGCAGGTATCGCTGGATGGCCTGCACCCCGAGCCGCTGCGCCAGCCGGTCCATCAGTTCCGCCAGACTGTTATCGGTCAGCACACGGTGTTCGTTCCAGAATGCCGATTGCTGCAGTTTATGGCTTTCCACCACCGGTGCTTCCAGCACAAAGAGTTCAATGCCCAGATCCGGCTCCAGGGTTTCAATATCCTTCTCAAATAATTTGAACAGGTGTTGCGCATGATTCGATGCCCGCAGGGTGCTGATCGATATCCTCAGCTTTTTTCCATCGATCCGATATGCATGAAAATGCGCCACGCGTAGTCCCAGCTCCTCCGCACGCAATCGCGCACACAACTGCTCCAGCAATTTCTCCAGCGCAATTCGTATGCCCGTCGCCGTTAGTATCGGCTCCAGGCAGGGCAGCCGCTCCGAATAAGGCTCCTGGGGCATAACTGTTTCCATCCACTCCTCCTCCTGCCCCAATGCCTGCTCCAGTCGCAATACCAACGCTTCTCCAAATCTTCGCCTTAATACCTGTCGTGGCATCTGGATAAATTGCCCGATCTGCCGCAATCCCAGTTTCACCAGCACAGCCTGGGTTTCCATGTCAAGCCGCAAGGCTGCAGGAGGCATAGACAGCAATGCCTGCGCTTCATGACCACTTGCCACGATTCTCGACTGCCCGCCAAACCTCGCTACCGCCCAGGCCATTCCGATGGTACCGGCCATGCCTAACCGAATATCATAACCGCGGGTTTTAAACTTATGGGCGATTACGTTCAGGTATTCTTCCTCCCCTCCCCATAAATGCGCACAGCCACTCGCGTTCAGCAAAATACCATCGGGTTCATCCACGGCCGTCACCGGGGTAAACCGGATACACCATTCCGCCATCCGTTTCAGTAAGGCGCCCGCCAGTCCGGCTTGCTCATCGCGGTGCACCAGTCCGGGTAACATGGCCCGCGCATCCGCCAGACTCAGTCCCACTCCAATCCCGTTCAGCTCAGCCAGTGCATTGGCTGCTGTGATCACCTGTCTTCCGTGTTGCATGGCCACCACCACCCAGGGGATGGTGTGCAGCCCAGGCTCCCGCAGGGTCATATAATCCGTGATCAGGTGACGGAACCATATGGATACGAATCGCGCCGACATATCAGGCCGTTTTGATAAGCGGCGTCCTGCCCGATACCGCCTGACTTATCAATTTGAAAACCCCATGGTGCCACCGGAGCTGCCAGCTTCCCGGCACCCCGTTCCGCACCTTGAGCAAATCCACCTGCCATTGCGGAAACCCTACACCCGGTAAACCGTCTTCCAGTTCACTCCCGATCGACCGCACCCGCCAGCTCGCCACCGTAGCGGTGGTTACCGCGCGACGAGGGGTGGCATGCATCACAAATCCCGTTACCCTGCTTTGTTCCACCGCCAGCTGCAAACGACGCGATGACATAAAATTCAGGGGCATATTCGCCACCACGGCTGCCAGTCCCGCACACTTAAGTAACTCCTCCACCGTCCATTGCAAATCGCGCTGACGCGTGGGATGGATAAAAAATATCTTACCGGGATCAATCCCGAATGATTGCAAAGCTGCCGGGAAAACATTCCGCCGCATATCCACCCAGGCAATTGCCGAGCCGGTGGTTTCCAATCCGCTCAGGGTGGCCGTTATAAACCCGATCGTGGCGGCGGTTTGCTGTTCCGACTCC
>DATCJQ010000107.1:0-17978 GCA_036562745.1 Flavihumibacter sp. | reverse complement strand
CATGCGCTTCGTGAATGGTGAGGGGGATGGCCACCCCGCCGGCGGCATCCACCCGGTAGATATCGCCCTTATAGCAGAAGGCAATGGTTTTACCATCGGGACTGATAGCCGGGTACCGCATCCAAAGCGGGGTTTCCTGTGCGCGGAGCTGGAAAGCCGTGCAGAACAGGAGAAAGAGGTAAAGTATGTGTTTCATGTTCAGCTGTTTTAACCGGCTAAAGGTAATGAACTGACCCTTTCGTGATCTGCCGTTCAAGTAATTGTTGATAATCAATTAGATGGGGGATTGGAAAATTATTTAATATTTTCTCTGGCGAAACGTTATTTATATGCTAATAAATGCTATTTTTATCATATATGTACCTTTTACACACCCTGAGAGTAAACAGCACCATGAGAAAAAATACAGGCGTTTGTAAAAGTCAGACCTCGGGACGGTAGTCGAACATATTAAAAAAAGCAGCGATTTACTTGTCTTGAGTGCCTATGTGAAACCGGGTCAAACCGGTGATTGTGGGTAGTGGGGTTTAAGAAGTTTTTATATACCGTCAATATAAAAAACCGTCACGAAAACCAAAACACAACAACTATGACTGTTGCATTGCCACGTTGGTTAAGGGGGCTTCCCGTCCTCTTACTAAGCCTAATCCTGGCTTATTCCCTCCAGGCTCAGGAAAGAAATGTTACCGGAAAAGTTACAGATGCAAAAGATGGATCGCCAATTGCGGGCGCTACAGTTACCGTGAAAGGCAGTTCGCGCGCTGTATCCACTGATGCCGATGGAACTTTCACATTGACCAATGTTCCTGCCACTGCGCGCACGCTGGTTATTACCTCTGTGGGCTTTAGTTCTCAGGAAGTTAGTATCACCGATGGAGAAATCTTCGTAGCCATGCAGGCATCCGATGCTGCGTTGAACGAAGTGGTGATAGTTGGTTATGGTACATCACGGAAATCGGATCTTACCGGTTCCGTTGCTTCCGTAAAAGCCAAGGACTTTAATAAAGGTGTTGTAACCGCCCCTGACCAACTCTTACAGGGCAAGGTAGCAGGTGTACAAATCCTAAGTAATTCCGGTGCGCCGGGTGCAGCCACCACGGTACGGATCCGCGGTAACGCTTCCATCCGTTCAGGTAACCAACCCTTGTATGTAATCGACGGGGTTGCGCTTGACGGACGTACGGCGCGTCCGGGTATCAATGCCGGCGGTGTGGGAGCCATCCCCGGAAGCAACCCGCTTAACTTTATCAATAACAATGATATCCTTTCGATGGAAGTATTGAAAGATGCTTCTGCGGCGGCTATTTATGGTTCAAGGGGTTCCAACGGTGTAATTATCATTACCACCCGTAAGGGTGCTGCCGGCGGACAAAAAGTGGATGTGAATGCTTCGGTGGGTGTGAGCAGCATGATGCGCCACCTCGAAGTGCTGGATGCGAACGAATATCGCGCAGCGCTTCAGAAATACGGACTTGAATCTGGCGATTATGGATCCAGTGTGGATGCCATGGATGAAATTACCCGCACGGCACTTACACAGAATTACAGTGTGGGTGTTTCGGGAGGAAATGAAAATGGTAAATACCGGATTTCTGCCAGTTATCTGAATCAGGAAGGTATTATCCTGAAAAGCGATTTCAAAAAATACACTGCAGGCATCAATGGTTCATTCAAGTTTCTGGAAAGCAGGAAACTAGGACTGGACTTCAATGTTACCGTAGGTCACAATACCGAGAACACGGCGCCGATTTCCAACGATGCCGGTTTCACCGGAAGTATTGTTGGCCAGGCTTTGCAATGGAACCCCACGCACCCGCTGCGTCACAGCGGTCCCAATGGTGGAGATTCTCTCTGGAGAATTCCCCAGTTCGGTAGCACATCCATCAACCCGCTGGTGATGTCAGCCGCCTGGGATGATATCTCCAACACTACAAACGTACTGGCCTATGTGGCACCTTCCTATAATCTGGCAAAAGGATTGGATTATCGCTTCCTCTTTAGTGTGAACCACCAGGTGAGCACCCGTAAAAACCAGGTGCGCAGTTATCTGAATCTGGAAAACATCGAGGACCGTGGTCTGGCAAATGTGGCAAACGGCTCGCTCACCACCACTCAGGCAACCCATACATTGAATTATATGACTGATCTGTCAGATGATTTCACGCTGACAGCTTTGGGTGGTTATGAGTACATGAAATTCCGCTATTCAGGAAGTTCCATCTTCGGACAGGATTTTGCCGATGTGAGCACACCTTATTATAACTATCTGCAGTATACCACACAGGGTTCAAGGCAGATCGGTTCATGGGATCAGACCAGTGAACTGCAATCCTTCTTCGGTCGGGTGATCCTGAATTATAAAGACCGTTATCTCTTCACCGGCACCTATCGGGCCGATGGTTCGAGCAAGTTTGGTAAGAACAATAAATACGGTTATTTCCCCTCCCTGGCTCTGGCCTGGAATATCCACAACGAGGAATTCATGGGCAATCAGTCTGTTTTCAATCAGTTGAAACTGAGAGCCAGCTGGGGTAAAACAGGTAACCAGGAGTTCCCCGCATTTGCATCGCAGGAAACTTATGTAGCGGGACAACAATCCTTCAACCGTTCTACCCTGGAGAATCCCGACCTGAAATGGGAAACCTCCACTACCATTAACATAGGGCTGGATTTCGCCATCGCCAAGAACAGGCTCTATGGTTCCATCGACTATTTCGATAAGAAAACCAGCGATATCCTCTTCGACCGTGATCTGGCCGATCCCGTTCCGGTTGGTTCAGCATCCACCTGGGTAAACCTTCCGGGTAAGATCCTGAACTCAGGGGTGGAAGCGATGTTGAACTATCTGGTAATTAAGAACAGTAATTTTAGTTGGGATGTGGGCGTGAATGCCACCTGGCTGAAAAACAAGATCACCGGATTTGGTCAGCTGGTTATTCCTACTGGTGGATTGAGCGGACAGGGTATTTCCGGTACCACCATTCAGCGTTTTGTGGACAACAAACCGTTGAACGTGTACTACCTGCGTGAGTACAGGGGAATTAACCGCGAAGGTCAGGCTGAACTGGTGGATGACGGGGCCAGCTTCTTTTACCTGGGTGATCCCAACCCCGATTTCTTACTTGGTTTCACAACCAACCTCAGCTATAAGAAGTTCAATTTGGAAATTAGCATGAACGGTGCTTTCGGACACCAGGTGTACAACAACACTGCCAACACGGTGTTGCCAATTAACAACCTGGGTACCCGGAATATCGCGAAAAGCCTGTTGGATCTTAATCCGCAGGAGGCTTTGTCAAGTCCAATTACCGCTTCTTCCCGTTATATGGAAGCGGGTGATTACATGAAGCTGACCAATGCTACTCTGAGTTACAACCTGGGTGGATTTGGTCGGGTGGTTAAATCTTCCACCCTGTTCCTGACCGGACAGAACCTGTTTGTAATCACAGGATTCTCTGGTTTCGATCCGGAAGTGAACGTGGATAAGAATGTGGCCGGCCGTCCTTCATTCGGCATCGAGTACATTCCCTATCCCACAGCTCGGAACATCATTTTTGGACTAAACTTTTCTTTCTAATTAAACAAATTGAGCCGTATGAAAAATAAATTCATCATAGCAACAATAATGGCATCAATGCTGTTCAGTTGTACCAAACTGGACGAGCCTGTTGATTCTGCCATTACCGGCGAACAGGCCGATCAATTATTTGGAGGCTCCAATTCGGCACCACCTGATATCAGCGCGCTGCTGGAAGGTGCGTATCTTTCCACACGTACTCCTTATCAGGATCAGTCGAGGGTATGGGCCGCTACCGAACATACCACCGATGAAGTAATCGGGCCCACACGGGGTGGCGACTGGGATGACAACGGTGTATGGCGTGTATTGCACAGTCACCAGTGGGATGCCGACCACGCATTCCTGGCCGATACCTATCGTGATCTTGGAAGGATCGTGTTTGCTACCACCGACCTCCTGAAATTTAATCCCACTCCTGCACAGGCGGCCGAGGCAAGATTCCTGCGTGCATTTGCGATGTTCACGATACTGGACGGATGGGATCAGGTTCCCTATCGTGAAGTGGATGGTACACTTGATCAGTTGCCCAATATTCGGAGAGGTACAGAAGCTGCAGATTATATCATGTCGGAACTGAATGAGATTCTGCCCAATTTGCCCGATGGTCCGGCTCACAAAGCCAACAAAGACGCTGCACGCACTTTGATGATGAAGCTCTATCTGAACAAAGGCGTGTACGCAGATCGTGCAAATCCCAGTTTTGCCGCTTCGGATATGGAGGCCGTGATCACTCTGGCGGATCAGATCATCAATTCCGGCAAATATGATTTAACCGATAATTTCTTCGACAATTTCGCTCCCAAAAATGATCAGTTGTCGAAAGAGAATATCTGGACTGCCGAGAACCGCGGCGGAAGCTCGAGTGGCGGCGTGCGTTTCCACTGGTTTGCGATGCTGCACTATAACAATAACCCCAGTGGCTGGAACGGATTTACCACCCTCTCTGATTTTTACGACAAGTTCGAAGAATCAGATACCCGCAGAGGGATGGAATATCCCGGTGTAACCAATGTTTCAGGTTTGCGTGTGGGCTTTTTGGAGGGACAGCAGTATAATCAGAACGGCGTCGCGCTGAAAGATCGCCGTGGTAATAACCTGGCCTTCACGCGCGAAGTAAAACTAAAAGAAACCGAAAATAATCTGGAGATTACCGGTATCCGCGTGGTTAAATATCCGGTTGACTATAATAACGGGGATAACGTGGATAACGACTTCGTGTATTTCCGTTTTCCCGATGTACTGCTGATGAAGGCCGAAGCCCTGCTGCGTACCAACCGTGCCGCCGAGGCTCTGCCGATTGTAAACTCTATCCGCACCAAACGCGGAGCCTCTGCACTGGCTACCATCACTCTTGATGTGTTGCTCGATGAAAGAGGTCGCGAGCTGTATTATGAGGGTTGGAGAAGAAACGACCTGATCCGTTTTGGTAAATTCCTCGATGCCTGGCAGGAGAAAGCACCATCCGGACCGGAACGTCTGCTCTTCCCGATTCCGAACCGTTCGCTGGCAGCCAATCCGAATCTGGTTCAGAATCCGGGTTACTAATTGTAGTATATTAGCAATACCTGAGAGGTCATTAGAAATAATGACCTCTTATTATTTACGAAATTCAGCTATGAGAAATTGGACCGTCGGTATATTAACTTGTTTCCTGCTGGGATCCTGCTCTACGGAAGAAAACACCAACAGCCTGTTTACGCTGATGCCGGACACCGGTATCAAATTCGTTAATGAATTAACCGACACCAAAGACTTCAATATTTTCAGTTATCGCAATTTTTATAACGGCGGGGGATGCGCCATCGGTGATATCAATAACGACGGATTGAAGGATGTACTCTTTACCTCCAATATGGGCGAGAACAAACTGTATCTCAACAAGGGGAACTGGCAGTTCGAAGACATCACCGACATAGCCGGTATTGGCGAAAAAAACAAATGGAGCACGGGCGTGGTGATGGTGGATATCAATGCCGATGGCCTGCTCGATATTTATATCTGCAACGCCGGATACCAGAAAGGCATGCGGCAGGAAAACTCGCTTTTCATCAATAAAGGGAATCTGCGTTTCGAGGAAGCTGCAAAGGAATACGGACTGGATAATGACGGTTACACCACGCATGCTGCCTTCTTCGATTATGATCTCGACGGGGATCTGGATTGTTATCTTCTCAATAACAGTTTTATCCCGGTTAATACACTGAACTATTCCAATAAACGCGAACTGCGGGCCAGGGACTGGCCGGTTGCCGATTTTCTCAAGGGCGGCGGATCCTATCTTTTACGAAACGATGGCGGAAAGTTTACCGACGTGAGTGAGGAAGCCGGCATCTATGGCAGTTTGATCAGCTTTGGTTTGGGCGTAACCGTGGGGGATGTTAACGGTGATGGCTATCCGGATATTTATGTGTCCAACGATTTCTTCGAGCGCGACTATCTCTATATCAACAACCAGAAAGGAGGATTTACCGAAGAGCTGGAATCGCGCATGGGACATATCAGTCATTCTTCCATGGGTGCCGATATGGCCGATATCAACAACGATGGGTTGCCCGATATTTTTGTCACCGAAATGTTGCCCGATGATGAATATCGCCTCAAAACCACCACCACGTTTGAACAGATTGAAGTGAAGCTGCTGAAGCAGCGATCGGGCTTTTACAATCAATACATGCAGAATACGCTCCAGGTGAACCGCGGCGATGGGATATTCCTGGAAACGGGTTATTACAGTGGTGTGGCAGCATCCGACTGGAGCTGGGGCGGATTGCTTTTTGATGCCGATAACGACGGGAAAAATGATCTCTTTATTGCGAATGGAATCTTCAGAGATGTGACCGACCAGGACTTTATCAATTTTTTCGCCAATGAAGTGATTCAGCAAATGGTGCTGACCGGACAGAAGGAGGAAGTGGATCAGATTATTTCAAAAATGCCTTCCCGGCCGATTTCCAATAAGATGTTCCGAAATGCGGGGCAATGGCGCTTTGAAGCGGTGGAAAAGCAATGGGGATTAAGTTCTGCTTCCTTCTCCAATGGAGCTGCTTTTGGCGATCTCGACAATGATGGAGATCTGGATCTGATTGTAAATAATGTGAATCAGCGTGCCTTTGTGTATCGCAACAATGCAAAGGAACTGGGTGGAAATAATTCAATCGGTTTTGTGTTGCAGGATACGGGCCAGAACCGGAATGCAATCGGCGCAAAAATTATTTTGTATCAGGGCAACGAAAAGCAGATGCGGGAACTGGTACCCTCAAGGGGATTCCAGTCATCCGTGGATTACACGCTGCATTTCGGACTCGGGGATAAGCTCATTGATTCGGCCGTGGTGATCTGGCCCGGAGGGTATCGTGAATCCATCCAAAGCTGGACGGTGAACCAGGTGAACACGATAAGGCGCGGTGAAAACGGAACCATGTTGATCGCGCAGCAAACATCGCTGTCTGACCCTGCTGGTTCGAACAGCAAAAAAGTCAACGCCAAAACCGACAGAACAACGGCATTTGTGTTCGTGGATTCCACGCAACTGGATCCGCACGTGGAAGATTCCTATATCGATTTTTATAATGAACGCTATATCCTCTCCATGATCTCCAGAGAGGGACCCAAAATCGCCAAAGCAGATGTGAATCGCGATGGGCTGGAAGATATCTATATAGCAGGGGCGGCGCATCAGGCCGGACAGTTATATCTGCAAACACCCAATGGTTTCAGGAAGAGCAATCAATCGATATTCGAAGCCTATAAGGAATGGGAAGATATTGCACCTCTTTTTTTTGATGCCGATCAGGATGGAGATGCGGATCTGTTTATAGTTTCCGGCGGTAATCATCAGACCCGCAATACGAAATTTTTCAGCCACCGGCTCTATCTGAACGATGGAAAGGGCGATTTCAGTGCGAGTCCGCATGCATTACCGGCCAACGAATCGAATTGTTCGGTGGTGCTTCCGCTGGATATCGACGGCGACGGAGATCTTGATCTCTTTATTGGCGGAAGATCGATACCGCTTCAGTACGGTCCGCCTGCCAGCAGCCAGTTGCTTATCAATAAGGGCGATGGTGTTTTCGAACTCTATCTGGATAACGGAAACAATCCACTTCTGGAAGTTGGATTGATTACAGGCGCCGTCTGGGCCAATGTGACAGGAGATGCATCCAAAGAACTGGTACTGGCCGGTGAGTGGATGGATCCGGTTGTATTTGAGTGGAAGAACGGTAAACTCCTCCGGGTTGAAAATTTTATGAAGGGATATGCTGGCTGGTGGCAAAGCATCGCGGCAGCGGATCTGAATGGCGATGGGTATGATGAACTGATCCTCGGCAATATTGGCGATAATTTTTACCTCAGGGCCGATAGCGCGCATCCCGTTAAAATGTGGATTAATGATTTTGACGGCAACAGCGATCCGGAGGAAATTATCACCCGCACCATCGACGGAAAGGATATGACCGTGTTCATGAAACGGGAACTGACAGAGCAGGTGCCCTTGCTCAAGAAGCAGAACCTGCGTAACGAGCAGTTTGCCACCCGTTCCATCGGAGATCTGTTCCCCCGGAAGTTACTGGATCAGGCCCTCCTGTTGCAGGTGAATTATACGAAATCCTGTATCGTGTATACGGGAAGGGAGGGGGTGCAGCAAGTTGAGCCGTTGGATTTCCGCGTGCAGTTGTCCTCGGTTAATGCCATCCATGTAACCGATATCAACAAAGATGGCCTGCCCGATCTGGTGCTGGGCGGTAATATGTATTCTTTCCAGCCCCAGTTTGGTCAGCTGGATGCCAGTTTCGGTCATGTGTTGCTGAATGAAAAAAACGGACTGAAATACCTGAGTCCCCTGGAAACCGGATTAGACGTGCAGGGCGCGATTCGCGATTTTGCCACAATTAACACAAAAACCGGAAGACGACTGATTGTTGTGCGAAACAATGAAAGACAACTGATATTTAGCTATTGATACCGGATGAAAACCACGCGACATATTGCATATGGATTGCTGCTTTTCCTTCTCGCCTGTACCGCGAAGAAGCCGGATACGCAGTTCAGTTTGCTGGATGCCTCCCAAACCGGACTGCATTTTGCGAATAACCTGCAGCCGCGAGCCGATTTCAATATGTTCAATTACATGTATTTCTATAACGGGGCAGGGGTGGGCGCAGGCGATTTTAACAACGACGGACTGATCGATTTGTATTTTGCGGCCAATCAACAGCAGGACCGGTTGTACCTGAACCAGGGCGGACTCCGGTTCAGGGATATCACAGCAGCAGCGGGTATTCCGGATGATGGCGGATGGTCAACCGGTGTGTCGGTGGTGGATATCAATAACGATGGCATGCTGGATCTCTATATATGTCGAGTGGCCGGAATTGAACCGCTGAAAACCGGGAACCTTTTGCTGGTATGCGAGCGAATTGAAAATGGCGTGCCGGTATATCAGGACCGCACCAGGGAATATGGACTCGATTTTAACGGCTTCAGTACCCAAGCCGCATTTTTTGATTATGACCTGGATGGCGACCTTGATATGTATCTCATGAATCACTCCGTGCATCACAATGGCACCTTCGGAAGGCGCGAGCGCTTTGTTGGCACTTTTCATCCACAGTCGGGTGATCGCTTTTTTGTGAATGAAAACGGGCGATTTGTGGATAAGACCCTCGAAACCGGTATCCATAGTTCTGTTATCGGTTATGGATTGGGGTTAGTTATTACGGATTTGAATGAGGACGGCTGGCCCGATATCTATGTCGGAAACGACTTTCACGAAAATGATTATCTCTATATCAACCAAAGGGATGGCAGGTTCCGCGACGAACTGACTCAGCGCATGCAACATACCAGCCAATTCTCGATGGGTGTGGATGCAGGCGATATCGATAATGATGGTCTGCCTGAAATTGTTTCGATGGATATGTTGCCTTCAGACCCGGAGATTCTGAAACGTTCCCTCGGTGAGGATGAATACAATCTCTTTATGATGAAAATCGGGTACGGATATAATTATCAGTACACGAGAAATAATCTGCAGAAAAATAATAAAGGCGCATGGTTTAACGAATTGGGACTGTATGCCGGTATTGCAGCTACCGACTGGTCCTGGGCGCCGCTCTGGGCCGATTTCGACAATGATGGTTACAAGGATCTCTTTGTTTCGAATGGCATACCGCGACGTTTGAACGATATCGATTATGTGAATTTTATAACCAACGAAACCTGGCAACAAAAGATTCGTACCGCGCAACTCGACAAGGAGGATATGAGTGTGGTGGAGCAGTTTCCGCAAATCAAATTGCCAAATGCTTTTTTCAGGAATCGGGGTGCGTTTAATTTTTCAACCCATGATTTCAAAATTTTCGCTGATAAGATCAGCTTTTCCAACGGAGCCGTGATTGCGGACCTGGATAATGATGGCGACCTGGATATCGTTACGAATAATATTGACGATGCTGCATTTGTGTATCGCAATGAGCAGGAGAAAAAAGATCGTTCTGGGTATTTTCAGTTGGATCTGAGGGGTTCTCCCCAAAACAGGCAGGCTATAGGTGCGAGGGTGCTAATCTATAGTGATTCATCGATTCTGTTATTTGAAAAATATCCCGTGCGTGGCTTCCAGTCGTCTATGGAAATGCCCTTGCATTGCGCATTTGGACAACGAACCATTGATTCTATTTTGGTAATCTGGCCCGACCGCACCTATCAGCGGCTGATGCCGGATTTTTTGAATGAGTTTTCCGCAGGTTTTACCAGTGAATCGCTCGCTAAGTCAACTGCAGCGGGCAAAGCGGGTACGGTTTCCGAACTGCGCAGAATAAAGCTGGAATACCAGGAAGGGTTGCCGGTTTTTGATCGTCCGGTTAAAATGGAAGAGAAGCCCTTATTGATGCTGGAGGATATAACCCGGCAGTCGGCACTGGCCATCCGGCATATCGAAAACAATTTCGTGGAATTTAACCGCGAACCGCTGATTCCTTTTATGTTATCGACCGAAGGGCCGGCACTTGCGATTGCAGACATCAATGCGGATGGACGTGATGATATTTTTCTGGGTTCTTCCAAAACCTATCAGCCTAAAGTGCTGCTCCAGACCGAAGGCGGAAAATTTGTTCCGGTGGCACAACCCGCTCTTGCTGCCGACAGCATGTATGAGGAAGTGGATGCCATTTGGTTGGATATAAACGGCGATGGCTATCCCGACCTGATATCGGCTAGCGGTGGCAACGAATATTACGGGAAGGATAACAAACTGCTGCCACGGGCCTACCTCAACGACGGTGGTGGTAAGCTGAGCCTGCTGCCGGAAGCATTTCCGAATGTATTGCTTACAGCAGCCAGTATTACGGCCACCGATTTTACGGGCGATGGATTTCCGGATCTCTTTATCGCAGCCAGGGCAACGCCCTATGACTATGGTGTGATTCCCAGATCCTACCTGCTGGTGAACGACGGAAAAGGGCGCTTTATCGATCGCACGGAGGAGTTGATTCCTGATAAAGGCCAACTCGGTTTGCTCAAATACGCGCAATGGTTCGATTTGGATGGCGACCAGGATATGGATCTGTTAATCGCGGCAGAATGGGACGGGTTGTATGCGCTGGAAAATAAGGATGGACGATTTGTGCGTCGTGACTTATTTAAAGGGAAGGGATGGTGGAATTTTCTGATTCCCGTCGATATAAACAATGACGGGTTGCCTGATCTGATTGCGGGCAACCAGGGTTATAATAACAGGCTGAAACCAACTGCGGATAAGCCGGTTAAAATGTTCGTGAACGATTTTGATGAGAACGGAAAAAAAGAACAACTACTAACCTATTATATCGGCGACAAGGAATATCTCTTTGCCAACAAAATGGAACTGGAAAAGCAGCTGCCTTATCTGAAGAAGAAATTCTTGTTTGCAGGTGATTTTGCCAAGGCTGAGATATCGGATATTATTCAGCAGAGTAAACTGGATCAGTCAGCACAGTTTGTGGTGGATAATTTTACCAGCGGATATCTGGTGAACAAGGGCAACTGGAACTTCGAATGGCAATCGCTGCCCTGGGAAATTCAACTGAGTCCGCTTAAAACCTGCTTGCCATTTGACGTTAACAAAGATGGCTGGATGGATCTGATTGTAGGCGGCAATTTCTACGCGCATTCCATCCAGATGGGAAGAAATGATGCCTTGCCTGGTGCGGTATTGATTAACGAGGCCGGGAAGGGATTTCGTTATCAGCCCTGGAGTACCCTTGTGCAGGGGGAGATTCGCCGGATCAAGCCACTTACTGTAAATGGCGAACCTTCTTTACTGGTGGCACGTAACAACGACAGTCTGAAACTATTTAAAATACTGGATAGAAAACCTTGATATCCAGGGCGGCGGTATCGCTCAGGTTGAAATCGTCCGCAGGCAGTTGCACAAAGGGGATGGCCATCCGGATAAGGCCATGATCGCCTCTGTATTTTTCCAATGCTTCCAGCGCCTTGTCGGCTTCGGTTATCGATCCCCGGTAGTAAGCCACCAGCAGATTCTTTTTGTAGGGCATCTGCTTGAGAAAAATATTGTCATCGCTGAGAGCGGGGGTGCCATGTATGGCAATACTGGCGTTTAACTGGCAGTGCGTGCTGTCGAGCCGGTGAATATTGAATATGCGTACCCCGCGGTATTCGAGGTGCTGCTTCCGGGCAAATTGGATCAGGCTGTCGTATATAAGCGGAAGTTTTTCGAAGACAAGATCCGTTGGGATCGTGATCTTTTTGAAAAGATAGCTGGTGTCTTCCACGAAACTGTGTTCAATGGCGTATCCGTATAACTCCTTTGTGTCGTTGAAAAAGCGATCGAGTTTTTCGGCGAGTTGCGCCATCTGTTGCGGCGGATTGCCGAACCAGTTTTGATAACGTTTGGCCGGATAATGAATCTGGATTTTGCTGGAGGGTTCTGCCTCGGTAACCGGACTCACCTGAATCCGTGCAACCGGGGATGCGCTATCTCCTTTTTTGAATGCGAGTTCTAAAGTCAGCGGGTCGATGGTGCGGATGGCGAAGCTGGTATCCCCCGCGGGAAGCCAATCCCTCCATTTGTCGGATTGGTGCAGGTATTCCATGGTCTTGTCCACGAAAACCGGACTGCTTACCGTAAGTGTGCTGATCTGCGTTTTGTTTCCATAGAAAAGGATCAGGGAAACCAGTGCAATAATCAGGAGTCCTGCAATGAGTTTGTTCCGTTTCATATGGTTGGTTTACAAAATGGGCGAGCAGATATTGATCCGGACCGTGTCCTCCGGGCTATAGCCTGCTCCGGGTGATAACAAATCTTCAAAGGGTGTTATATAGCTGACGAGTGAATAGTCACGCCTGTATTGTTCCAACGCTTTATAAGCTTTTTCGACCTCCTTATAGGGCCCTTCAAAAGTGGTGACCAGCATTTTTTGTCCGGTCGGAAGCGTCTTTCTCCCAAACCCCTTTGCGGGTTGTTCTTCTATCGAACAGGGCACCACCACGCCGGTGAAAACCTTGAGCTGATTGTCTTCCGAATGCTGCTCAAAATAAATCCGTTTGCCGCCCCATTCCACCCTGCTGCGATGAACAAAATGAATCAGGCTGTCGAAGAGGATGCTGGTGCGCCGGGCTTTCATCTCCGGTGGAACGGTTTCCGACATAAAGAGATAACAACTGTCGGTCAGTACGGTTTGCCGGATCGGAAAACCGTATACGCGTTTAGTGTCGTTTGTAAATGCTTCCAACGCATAGAGACTTTGGATGACTTCCCGGTCAACCGGATCGGGATCAATCCATCTTTTCCATGCCGTACGGAACAGTGAGAGTTTTACAATGCTTTTGCCTCTTTGTTTGGGATCGGGACGGATAAAAAAGCTGTATTGTTTTTCGAGCCCGTCGGCTTCCACCGACAGATCGATTTGTCCGGGTGTTACCGAAAGCAGCCGGAGACTATGATCTTCCATCACGATGCCCGGTTCCAGTCCGTCGATAAAATGCAGCCGGCTGCTATTGGTTTGTGCATAGGGCAGAAACCATTTAGCCAATTGTTGCATTGACTGAAACTGATGCGTGGTCGGGTCCAGGGAATACGGAACACTGGCCTGGGCACTATACTGAATGGGTACGCTAACAGAACTCAGTAGAACCAGGCCGGTGATACCGAGGAACGATATGGCAATAAACTTCCGGCCTTTTAACATAATTGGCGTATACTTCCGATAGTGTTGGTAAATTTAATGAATCAGAGCGAATTTGGCATCGTGCTTGCCTTTCTACAGGAGTTTCGAAAACCTATGGAAAACCCGGAATTGTATCACTGATAAACTGTCGGTTATGATTAAACGAATTCTGGGACTTCTTTTGACCACATTTCCTTTCAGCCTGTCGGCGGATGCACAGGACAGCACCCTTTTTACGCCCGATCAACTTTACGGCGATCTGTTTGTGGAAGTGCAGATGACCCGTGTTTTCCCGGATGGAAAAACTTTTGTGGATGCCATTCCCAAAAAGCCCGTGGCCGAGATCATGAAAGCGTATAAAGCCGCTAAAGCCGGTGGGGAGGGTAAATTCAATCTTAGCCAGTTTGTTGATGAACATTTTGAAGTTCCGGTTGCGGCTTCGGCGGCGCCCCTCGCAAAAACGGATATCAACATGCATATCCGGCAACTGTGGAAGGAATTGCGGCGGGATCCCGATTCCGCCCGGCAGGGTTCCTCGCTCTTGCCATTACCACATCCCTATATCGTTCCGGGGGGACGCTTCCGCGAGATTTATTACTGGGATTCCTACTTCACCATGCTCGGCCTGAAGGAAAGCCGTGAATACGAAATGATGGAAAATATGGTGAGCAATATTGCACACCTGATCGAAACCTATGGACATATCCCGAATGGAAACCGCACCTATTATCTGAGCCGGTCGCAACCACCGTTTTTCGCCATGATGGTGGAGCTGCTCGCCACGGTGAGGGGTGATGAAATTTTGTTGCGTTATCTGCCCGCGATGGAAAAAGAATACGGATACTGGATGGATGGCGCCAAAGCGCTGAAAAAGGGACAGGCAATCAAGCGTGTGGTGATGATGCCCGACGGATCGGTATTGAACCGATACTTTGACGATCTGCAAACACCACGACCGGAAAGTTATCGCGAGGATGTGGAAACGGCCTCCAGGTCGGATCGACCGAAGAATCGCGTTTACCAGCATCTTCGTGCGGCAGCTGCAAGCGGATGGGATTTCAGCAGTCGATGGCTGGCCGATCAGAAAACACTGCCCACGATTGAAACGACCGATATCGTTCCGGTTGACCTGAACAGTCTGCTGGTTGGCGTGGAAAACAGTTTGGCGCGCGCTTACAAAGTGGCGAAAAATGATTCTTTGTCGCAGTTCTATGAAAATGCTGCTGCCCAACGACAGTTGGCTATTGAAAAATATTGCTGGAGCAGTTCGCTGAAATTCTATACCGATTACAATTTCCGGAAGAAAGCGCTCACCAACAGCATCACGCCCGCCGGACTTTTTCCCTTCGTGTTTTTTTCGCATAAGCAGGGATACCTGAGTCTGCTGGCCCGTCAGGCGGCTGCGGTGGTGCAGGAGCAATTATTGCAACCAGGGGGATTACAAACCAGCACACGTGAAACCGGAGAGCAGTGGGATGCACCCAACGGATGGGCACCTTTGCAGTGGATGGCCGTTGTGGGACTGGCGAGAAGCGGGCAGCTGGGATTGGCCAAGGAAATTGCGCAGCGATGGACATCCCTCAACGAGAAGGTATTCAACGAAACCGGGCGGCTCATGGAAAAATACAATGTGGTTGATCTGACCAAGCCCGCAGGTGGAGGAGAATATCCCGGACAGGATGGGTTCGGCTGGACCAATGGGGTTTACCTCGCGATGCAAGGCTGGCTGAAGCAACCGCAGTAGGCCGGAGGGCGGTCCGGATATGCTGCAGGCTTCCTGTATATTTGTTGAATGACCGATGTTTTGTTAGCAGCCATACGAAAGAACCAATACGCATTTCATCCTGTGGTGCCCTTTGATCCGTCCACTGATCGCCTGGCTCCCTTTGATCTGAGAGAGGGTGGTGATATGCCTGTTGAAGTGCTTGAAGATCCCGAAGCGTTTATGGCGTTTCCTGAAAAATTGAGGCAGGAAAGAAAAGCCCGTTACCTGATTGGCGGGTACAATGAATTGCGCGTGATGTATTCGCGCAGCGATTTGTTTGATGCTGAAACTGAACCGCGTCGTTTGCATATTGGAACCGATATCTGGGCACCGGCCGGCAATCCGGTGTATGCATTCTGGGGCGGCATGGTTCACAGCGTGGGTTGGAACGACCGCAAAGGCGATTATGGCGCTACACTGATCCTGTTGCATCAGCTGGAAGGTGTTCCCTTTTATACGTTGTACGGACATTTGTCGAAGCGCGATATTGACGGTGTATATGCGGGTCAGTATGTGATAAGGGGGCAGGAGATTGCGCATTTCGGAGAGCCTGCTGAAAACGGTAACTGGCCGCCGCACCTGCATTTTCAGATTATCCGCGACATGGAATTGCGCGAGGGCGACTATCCCGGCGTGGTAAAACCAGGCGAAGCGGCCCGCTGGCTGGCAAACTGTCCCGATCCTGATTTGATCCTGCAATTGAACAAATATTTGTAGTTTACATAACTCTTAAGCCCGCTGCCAGAACCTCCCTGATTAGATGGCATCCGACCCCAGATGTGATTTCTTAACCATTAAAATATTCTTATGGCAAGTAACATCCTGGATGCAGCAAGATCATTTATCAGTTCCGATTTAATTTCCAAAGCCGCAGGTTTCCTGGGTGAATCTGAATCCTCCTTGAGTAAAGCCCTGGCGGGAATTATCCCCGCGAGCCTGATCGGTATTACCCGGAAGGCCGAATCAGGTGGCGCGGAAACCATTCTCGATTACGCAAGGCAGGAGTTAAACAGTGGCATTCTGTCAAATCCCGCTTCTGTATTCATGCGTGGCGGCGGCGGTATTCCTACGGGTGTGCCGGCCATGCTCAGTAACCTGTTTGGCGATAAGGTTGGGGGATTGGCCAACACCATCTCACAGTTCGCGGGTGTTAAGGGGGCTACGGCTTCGACCCTCCTGGGTACGGTGGTGCCCATGATCATGGCTTTAATCGGCAAACAGAGCGCCGACAATGGCTTTTCTGCGGCCAGCCTCACCAGTTGGCTCAGCAGCCAGAAAACCTCCTTTATGGAAGCCCTTCCTGCCGGATTGAGCCTCTCCGGCTTGTTCGGCAGTCCGGCGGGCAACGCGCCGCAGCCTGCACCCCCGCAACAGAATCCGCCTCGCAGCGGTGCCTGGATGACACCCCTTCTGATCGCGGTGGCGGCTGTAGCCCTGCTGCTTTATATTTTCAAGGGCTGTGAACCCGAGGAGAAAGCCGTTCCGCCGGTTGAACAAAGTTCGGCTCCCATAGCGCCTCCTGCCGATACAACTTCGGGTGCACGTGAATCGCTCAAAGTGAAACTGGCAGATGGTACGGAAATCGATGCATATCGGGGTGGAATCGAAGATCGCCTGGTGAATTGTCTGAACTCATCCGATTGCAAGGCCGGCAAGGATCAGTGGTTCGATTTCGATAACCTGAATTTCGAAACCGGAAGCGCACGCCTTACTGCCGAAAGCATGACGCAGATCCGGAATATTGTAGCCATCCTGAAAGCTTATCCTGCTGCCAAAATCAAAATTGGTGGTTACACCGATAAAGTGGGCGATGATGCCTCAAACAAAAAACTCTCGCAGGACAGAGCGGATGCCGTTTTGGCCGCCATCAAAAATGAAGGAGCAAATCCCGATCAATTGGTTGGTGCCGAAGGGTATGGCGAGGAAATGGCCAGAGTTGCCGAATCTGCTTCGGATGAAGAACGTCGCGTGGACAGAAGAATTTCTGTTCAGTTGCGAGAGAAATGATTGAAACCTTAAGGAAGCCGATCGTTGATTTGGTTGATGGATCGGATAAGGTGGCAACTCTCATCGACTCCGAGCAGGGAAGTGTATTGCATGCGAAACTCCTCGCTGCAGGTTTTCATCTGCGGTTGCAGTTCCTGCGCGCGCGGGGTGGGATAAATATTGGTTGCCTTCACTCCGAAATTGCGTGTCACCAGTCCTTTTTCCTCCAGCTTCTCAATCAGCCGGGTGACGGTGCTCGGACTCAGCTGCAATTCCTCAGCTACAAGTCCGGGTTGTATGCCGGGCTCCTCGAGCACCGTCATCAAAACGTAGGCATGACTCGGGGGCAGCCCGATTTTCTTCCAGCATTCGGTGGCCAGCTTCTCTATCTTCCGGGCAAATGCGTTGCTGGAAAAATAAATGCAGTGATTGTATCGGCTCTGAGATGCTTTCATCCGTTCAAATCTATATTCTTTGATTT
>DATCJQ010000097.1:0-3397 GCA_036562745.1 Flavihumibacter sp. | reverse complement strand
CTGTTCGGATGTTTACAGCTTTCATAATAATTGCTGTACATGTTGCGATAGGCTTCGAATGCGGGTTGCAATTTCTCCTTCACCGCGGCTGTATCGCTGAGATCCGCGTCGGGCGCGAGTTCCAGCACCAGGGGAGAAATTTTGGTTCGCAGAAAATGATCGGGACAACTGGTTCCCATCGGGGCCAAACGGTCAAGATCAACCGAATTTATGAATTGCAGCACGCGATCATCGTCGGTGAAATGTCCGATCATATGCTGATGGCTGCTGCAGAATCCGCGCAGCAACGGGGCCATTGCGGCTGCCTGTTTGAGACGAGTCTCCTTAGGCACGGGTGCAATTTTTTCGCCGCCGAATACCTTACCTTTCTGTTGTACTTTGTCTTCGATGTATTGTGCGCATCGCTCCACCACCTGCAGGGTGTTGAGATAACATTCGTAAGCGGTATCGCCCCAGGTGAATAATCCATGTGATCCCAGCATGATGCCGCTGATACCAGGATTTTCATCGAGACATTTCTTGAGTTTGAGTCCAAGGTCGAAGCCCGGACGCTGCCAATCCACCCACCCGATTTTTCCTCCGAAAAGTTCGGCTGTGATGGCTTTTCCGTCTTTAGCCGCGGCTATGGCGATGGCTGCATCCGGGTGCAGATGATCGATATGCTTAAAAGGCAGAAAAGCGTGCAGAGGTGTATCAATTGAAGGGGCCTTGCTGTTGAGATCGTAAATACAGTGATTGAAAAGTTCAACCATCTGGTCTTCCATCCCGATACCTTTATAGATCTGTTGTAACTGCCTCAGGCGACTTACGTAAAGCGCTGCAAGTCCCGATTTTTTCAATGTACCGATATCGCCGCCGGAGCCCTTCACCCACATCACTTCCACTGGTTCGCCGCTGAGCGGATCTGGCTGATACAGTTTGCAGGATGTATTGCCCCCACCGTAATTGGTTAACCGAAGATCGGCACCCAGGAGATTGGAGCGATAGAGCAACAAAGCCACTTCATCTCCTTCCAGTTCTTTTGCTTTTTGTTCGTTCCACAGGTAATTGACATGTTTAAAGTCTTGCGCAGATGCTGACATATAAATGGTTTCAAAGTTTAAATCAATGGATCTGGTTAATTATTGTATCAGGTCGGTTACACCGATTGTACCTCGTTTTTAGCTTTGCCTTCAGGTTCGATTTTCAGTTCGTTATCAGTTCGTTTCTTGTTTCGTTTCTTATTTCGTTATCCGTTTCCTTTTTCCGTTTCGTTTTTCCGTTTCGTTTTAATTACGAATCGAGTTCCCCCATCCCACAATCAATACCGAGATAATGATAAGCAGGATGCCCGCGATCACCGATTGACGCGTGCCCTTGCTCACACCCTGCCACTCTTTCAGGATGAGTCCCCATGCATTGGCCACGAGTATGATGAACGCCATGTGCAGGATCCAGGAGCTTGGACCGTTGCCCAGCCGGCTTTCGCCCATTCCGTAAAAGAAGAACTGCAGGAACCAGGTGGTGCCGGCCAGTGCGCAGAAAATAAGGTTCTTTGCTACGGGCGCAGATTTCGCGCTATAATCGCCAAAGGTCTTGTTGCGGAAATTGAGGTAGAGACACCAGATCAGGTTGGTGGTTAACCCGCCCCACAGCACCACCACATACACCACATTGTTCTGGAACAGGAATTCCCCCTCACCCGGATTCGCGGCCTTCCACAGCTCATTTGCCACATTTGCCATGGGCTTGCCGGCTTCGAGACCGAAATTGAAACAGGCACTAAGCATGCCGCTCACGATGGATACAAATAGTCCGAGTCCGAATTTATATTCGGCATTGGCTACGGTGTCCTGATTGCCGAGTTCCTTCTCCTTTCGCATGCCCGCCTTACCGCACCAGATGATGCCGAGAATGCACACAAATAATCCAAGTAAAACAGTCCGTCCCCAGTTGGTATCGGTAAGCATACGAATGGTATCCTTTCCGAGGCCCGGATTGAACTGATAATACACTGCCGGGATCAGCGCGCCGAAAACCATGCATAATCCGAGGATGATGCTGCTTCCCAGTGATACGCCCAGATAACGCACGCCGAGCCCGTAGGTGAGTCCGCCAATTCCCCAAAGCAAGCCGAACAGGTAAGCATAACCGATGGTGGAAGTATCTGCTTCCGCGATGATCGCGCTGAAATCAGGTATGGTGATCCATGCGGCAAGTGGCGGCACGATCAGCCAGGAAAACAACCCGCCGATCAGCCAGTAGGTCTCCCAGGACCAACCCTTAACCTTTTTGTACGGAATGTAAAAACTGCCGGACGCGAATCCGCCGATAAAATGAAAGAGTACTCCTAATATGGCTTGCATACGTTCTTTATTCGGTTAGCGATGCTATTCCGATAAAGCTACGGGCCACCCCCCAGACAACTGTCCTGTCGCTACCCGTCGGGTACCCGTCGGGCACCCGTCGGGTGCGGACCGTTAAAAAACGGGGGCAACCCGGCCAAAAACATCCAAAAAAGGGCAAAATTGGGTGAAAACACCCGGAGGTTGAAAAAAGCCCACCCGTCGGGTACCCGACGGGTGGAGGGTTAAAACAGGTTGTAACGGTAGGTTACGCCGAAAGTGGCGGGCGGGGCGATATGCACTGCGCCGAAATCGTAGGCGTAATTAATGTAATGACGGTTGGTCAGGTTGCGGGTCCAGAAGTAAAGCTCACACCGGCGACTGTAGAATCCGGCTTTTGCGTTCAGGGTCTGGTAGGGCGACTGGCGGATATTGTTCGCCAGGTCGAAATACTGCTCGCCCAGGTAGAGCCATTCGCCGCGAACCAGCAGGCCCACTCCCAGCTTTTCTAAGAGGAGGCGCTGATACTGCGCAGCCAGCATGGAAGTGATGGTCGGCGTAAAAATCTGGCGCTTGCCGCTGAGATCGAGCTCCGAGCCATCGCTGGACACTTTCAGGGCGCTGTATCTGGCGCGGGTGGTACCAAAACTGTAATTCAGTTCCAGCCCCTTTACCGGTTTGGCAGCCAGTTCCAGCTCGATACCCCGACTCAACAGTTTACCCGTATTCCGGGTAATTGTAATAGCTTCCGGCAGCACCAGCGTGGGTACCTGAGCATCGGTGAGTTCGGAATAGAACAGGGTGAGTCCGAAACGCAGTTTGCGGTCGAGCAGCTCCTGACGATAGCCGATTTCGAGGTTGTTGCTATACTCGGGTTTATAGGAATACAGCGGAGGTTGAGAGGGATCGGCGCCCAATCCCGTTAAACCACCTGTGCGGAACCCGCGGGTATAGTTGCCGAAAAGGCGTCCGTTCTCTGCAATCGCGTAACTGAGTCCGAACTTGGGCGATACGGCTGAAAATCCTTCCCTAGCCGAAGTATCGGGCTGGGTTACCATGGGATCCATACCATT
>DATCJQ010000084.1:0-9250 GCA_036562745.1 Flavihumibacter sp. | reverse complement strand
GGATTGGCATTCACCGGTTTAATAGCTTTCGCGAATTCAAATCCGGTCGCGGTTCCGGCAAACGCGCCGGAGGCACCGTCCGGACGTGTGGATACGCTCAGCATTCAAAGCCAGGCCATGAAAAAACCGATGAAATTTGTGGTGATTCAGCCTTCTGTTCAGGCGCCGGAGGGAGGCTTCCCGGTGGTATATCTCCTCCATGGAATGGGCGGCAGATACGATCTCTGGGTCACCAAAGTGCCGCAACTGCAAAGTGCAGCCGACCGTTACGGATGCCTGATTGTTTGTCCGGATGGCGGTCGCCAGACTTTTTATTTCAACAATCCTTTCGACAGTTCCTACCGGTTCGAAACGCATTTTGTACAGGAACTCATCCCCTATATTGATCAGCATTATCCAACCAATAAGGATCGCAAATTCAGAGCTATATCGGGGTTAAGCATGGGAGGATTCGGAGCACTCTTTCTTGCCAGCCGGCATCCCGCGTTATTTGCTGCGGCGGGTAGCATGAGTGGCGCACTGCTGGTGGATAATATGACCAAGACCATCCTCGCCAAAAACGGCAGGCCGGCTTCGGATACGGCCTGTTGTGCCATCGACTGGAACCGCCTGCAAGCATATTCCAGTTCAGACAGCACCCGTACGGAAACCATCGCGCTAAGCCTCGAATGTGGAACGGAAGATTATCTTCTTTCCGCGAACCGTGCGGCCCGCAAAAAGCTGATCGACCTGAAAATTGCACATGAATATACGGAGCGACCAGGCAAACATACCTGGGACTACTGGCAAAACGCCGTGGATTACCAGCTTCTGTTCTTCAGGAAACGCTGGGACAGTTTTCTGCAAAATCAATAGTATTAATTATACCGAACCGATCCGTCGCGCACCTTGATCTTTTTCTTTCCGGAATTTTTCTTTTCGTATTCCAGCACTTCCCTGGGTTTGGCAACCGGTCCTTTATTGGCCATCAGGGTATCGGTACCCAGGCTGGCCGGGTTGGTATTTTTATCGAGCTTACCCAGTGTATAGTTTTCCGACTTAACGATCAGTCCGGATGAAGGATCAAAATAGTTCCAGGTACCGTGTTTTACCGAAGCCCCCTCATTTTTTATCACCACCTGCTTGAAGGTGCCCGGCATCATTACATCCTCCACATCGATGGTATCGTACACTTTATCGGGATTAAATGCCCGCCAGGATTCTTCCCTGTACACGCGACCGGCATCATTGAAATATTGTGATTTACCATCGAGAAATCCCCAGCGATAGGTTTCGATCGCAATCAGATCGCCCATCAGGGAATATTTTCTCCAGACTCCCTCCTTACGGTCGTCGATGTATATACCTTCTTCTTCGTAGCCGCGTTCACCCCGCACTGTTTCGTAACGGTGTACCCAGGGGCCCTGTTTTTTACCATCCATATCCACGCGGTTGAGGGTATCGCCCTTCACTCCTATGATATAGTCTTTAAGCTGAGCGGAAGCCGGTTGAACACCGAATACAGCCAGCAGCAGAAAGCTTATGAAAAACAGTTTGATACGCATGGTATTGAGATTATCAGGATCACGAATTATTGTATAATAACGCCCGAAAGCGTCCAATAAATATGCCGGATAGCAAGTTACAGCCCGATCCGACCTAATTAAATCCTAAAATTGAGCCTGGCGCAAGGTCAGCGGCCCCGGTCCTTCCGTCGCAGGGAGAAATCTTGAATTAACGGAAAGGAAGCTGGCTGGCCACCGGTTAGTGGTTACTGGAGAAAATACTGAACGGCGAGCTCATAGCCCTTGAGGCCCAGTCCGGCAATGGTTCCCCGGGCCCGGGCGCTCACATGGGAAATTTTCCGGAAATCCTCCCGGGCGTGCACATTACTGATATGCACTTCGATTACGGGGGCGCTAATGGCAGCAATGCAATCGCCCAGTGCCACGGACGTATGGGTATAACCACCCGGATTCATAACAATGCCATCAACGGTAAATCCAATTCGTTGCAGCTCGTTGATCAGCTCACCTTCCACATTGGACTGGAAATAACTGAACTCAACAGAAGGGAATTTCTCTTGCAGCGACTGGTAAAAGCTTTCAAAATCCTGGGCGCCGTAGATACCGGGCTCACGTTTACCCAGCAGGTTCAGATTCGGGCCGTTGATGATGGCAATCTTCATAAATGCAGTTAATTCAGTATTAAAAGATCGGATGATCTAACAGCAATGAATATACGATCAGACTTATTCTTTTCCCGTTTTTGATTTCATAATCACGAAGGATGCCTTCCCGCTCGAATCCTGCTTTCTCGAGCACGCGGCAGCTGGCCTCGTTGCCGGTTTCCACCATGGCTTCAATCCGGTGCAGGTTGAAGAGTCTTCGCAGCTGAGCAATAAATGAAGGAAGCACTTCATGAATGATTCCCTTTCCCTGAGCAGCCGGAATCAACCAGAAACCGATTTCAATCCGTTGATGTGCCGGCTGGTAGAGATAAGCGGTCAGCACGCCCAGGGGCTGCTGGGTTTCGCGGTCAACAATCTTCCAACCGGCCCCGGTTTCTTCGATAAGCAGGCGGTCGTAGAAATCCATCTGCGCCGCAGTGTCTTCCAGTGATGTGTAGGAAACACCGTAGTAGCGCACAACCTCGGGATCGCTCAATCCGGAGAATACGAATGCCTGATCCGTTCGTTGGATGGGGTGCACGGCATAATTTCCCACGACAAAATGGGGAAGAATAAGCATGCCCTAAATCTACGAATTAATTCTTCGAAGACTTGATCATCGAGATGAACTCATCAAAAAGATAGCGGCTATCGTGCGGACCAGGAGTGCTTTCAGGGTGATACTGCACGGAGAAAGCGGGTTTTCCTTTCACGCGGATACCTTCGATCGACTGATCATTGAGGTTAACGTGGGTAATCTCGATATGATCGGCTTTTCGAACCGCTTCCGGGTCCACTCCGAAACCATGGTTTTGGGTGGTGATCTCGCATTTACCGGTAATCAGGTTCTTAACGGGATGGTTCAAACCGCGGTGACCATGGTGCATTTTGAAAGTGGGGATACCATTGGCCAGAGCAAGCAGCTGGTGACCCAGGCAGATACCGAACAGTGGTTTCTCGGTTTTCAAAATGGATTTCACGGTATTGATGGCATAATCCATGGGTTCGGGGTCGCCGGGACCATTACTGATGAAATAGCCATCGGGATTGAATTGCTGCACTTCTTCAAAGCTGGTTTTAGCGGGATATACGCGTACGAATGCACCGCGATCCACCATACATTGAAGGATATTGCGTTTCACCCCGTAGTCCATCACGGCAATGCGGATAGCTGCGTTGGGATCACCCATTTCATAGGGCTCTTTGGTACTAACCACGCTGGCCAGTTCCAATCCGCCCATGGAGGGTACTTTTTTCAGTTCAGCTTTCAGCTGATCGATATCAAAAATTTCAGAAGAGATGATGCAGTTCATGGCGCCGGAGGTACGAACCTTGGCAGTCAGGGCCCTTGTATCCACGCCTTCGATTGCCACCACATTGTTCTGTTTCAGGTATTCATCCAGTGATCCCTTGGCCATGCGGCGGCTGAAATGTTCTTCCAGGTTACGGCAGACAATACCTCTGACTTTTACAGTATCAGACTCCACGTCTTCATCCTTAACCCCGTAGTTACCAATATGAACTGTGTTCATGATGATAACCTGTCCGTAGTAGCTGGGATCTGTAAACACTTCCTGGTAGCCGGTCATACCGGTATTGAAGCAAAGTTCACCGGTGGTTGTGCCTATCTTGCCAAATGAGTTACCATAGTGTACCGATCCGTCCTCTAAAACCAGGACAGCTTTCTGTTGTGGTGCTTGTTGCATTTGTTAATTGGAAAAGTTTCGCAAATATCGGAAAAAAAAAGGCAGAATGGAAAACCATTCTGCCTGTATTGAAAATCAATCATTCATCCTTATTCAGCTGCTTTTTCAGGTGATTCAGCAGCGGGGGCTTCAGCGGCGGGGGCTTCAGCGGCCGGAGCAGCTTTTGCTTCAGCAGCTTTTTTACCACCACGACGAGTTCTCTTAGCGGGTTCAGCTTTCGCTTCAGTTGATTTACCGTAAACCTCGTTGAAGTCTACCAGTTCAATCATGGCCTGCTCAGCGTTATCGCCGGGACGAGTACCGAGTTTCAGAATACGGGTGTAGCCACCGGGGCGACCACCAACTTTTTCAGCAATCGGTCCGAACAGTTCAGTTACGGCTGCTTTGTTTTGCAGGTAGCTAAAAACTACACGACGATTGTGCGTATCGTTGGTCTTAGCTTTCGTGATCAGCGGCTCGATGAACACACGCAGGGCTTTAGCTTTAGCCAGGGTGGTTACAATACGTTTGTGCTCGATCAGGTTGATGCTAAGGTTAGCCAGCAGGGCTTCTCTGTGGGCTTTCTTACGACCCAGGTTGTTGATTTTGTCTCCGTGACGCATGACATTTAAATTTTACCGGTTGCACCGTGTCAGGAATTGCAACCTACGATTTACAAATTCAAAAGGCGGAAGCGTAAGCAGACTTACACTTCTGCCTTTTTACTTTACTTAGTCTTCTTTATCGATTCCGAGTTTGGCGAGGTCCATACCGAAGCTCAGTCCACGCTCGTGCAGTACCTGCTCGATTTCAGCCAGAGATTTCTGACCGAAGTTGCGGAACTTCATGAGGTCTTCCTGTTCGTATTGAACCAGCTCGCTCAGAGAATTGATCTTGGCGGCTTTCAGACAGTTGAAGGCACGTACGCTGAGGTCGAGATCTTCCAGGGGAGTTTTCAGGACTTTGCGCAGTTGCAGGGTTTGCTCATCAACCAGGTCTTCTTTTTTCTCTTCTTTGTTATCGAAGGTGATGTTTTCATCCGTGATGATCATCAGGTGCTGAATCAGGATGCGGGAAGCCTGTTTAACAGCTTCTTCCGGATGGATGGTTCCATCGGTAGTAACATCCATGATCAGTTTTTCGAAGTCGGTTCTTTGTTCTACCCGTGTATTCTCAACGCTGTATTTAACGTTTTTAATGGGCGTGTAAATAGAGTCGATGGGAATATAACCCAGGGGAGCGTCTTTCACCTTGTTTTCTTCTGCCGGAACATAACCACGACCTTTTCCGATCGTCAGTTCGATTTCCAGTTTTGCAGAGGGATCCATAGTGCAGATGAGCAGTTCGGGGTTCATGATCTGGAAGCTTTGAGTGCCATCCTGGATCATACCGGCCGTGAACTCGCTCTTGCCTTTGATATGAAGAACGATCTTTTCGTTTGTAACTTCTGCATCCACTACCTTCTTGAAGCGAACCTGCTTCAGGTTAAGAATGATATCAGTCAGATCTTCTGTTACACCCTTAATGGTAGCAAATTCATGTTCAGCCCCTTCAATTCTGATACCCACGATCGCAAAACCTTCCAGTGAGCTCAGCAGTACGCGGCGCAGGGCATTCCCAATGGTTACCCCGTAACCTGGCTCTAACGGACGGAATTCGAATTGTGCTTCAAAATCGTTTGCTTTCTGCAAAACGATTTTGTCGGGTTTCTGAAAGTTTAAAATGGCCATTTGTATGTTCGATTTACGTTTTGTATGGGTTATTAACTCGTCACTCTATTACTTAGAGTACAATTCAACGATCAGTTGTTCCTTGATGTTTTCAGGAACACTTTCCCTTTCAGGATAGGCGATGAATGTACCAGTCATAGTGGACTCGTTATAATCGAGCCAGTTGTATTTCTGATTTTTACCGCGAACCTGACTGGTCAGACCGGTTTTCTCATCAGAGCCGGGTTTAAAGGTGATAACATCACCGGGTTTCAGTTGGTAAGAAGGAATGTTCACCACTTCGCCGTTCACCATGATATGTTTGTGGCTCACCAGCTGACGGGCAGCAGGACGGGAAGGAGCGATACCCAGACGGAAAACAGTGTTATCCAGACGGGCTTCCAGGAGTTTGATCAGGTTTTCACCGGTTACACCTTTACGACGTGCAGCTTCTTCGAAAGTTCTGCGGAATTGTTTTTCCAGTACACCGTAAGTGTATTTAGCTTTTTGTTTTTCACGGAGCTGCAGGGCGTATTCACCCAGGCTCTTACGCTTGCGGGCTGCGCCATGCTGACCGGGAGGATTGCTGTTTTTGTTCAGCCATTTTCCATTACCCAGGATCGGCTCACCGAAGATTCTTGAAATTTTGGTCTTTGGACCAGTGTAACGTGCCATATCAACTTGATTTTTTAGTTGCGATGTACAATCGGTAAAAATCTTAAAATGAATTGTACACCCATGTTAGTTAGAAAATACAAAATCCGAAACCCAAAGCCGGTCTGGCCTTGGGTTTCGGTATATAAAAAACGATTAAACGCGACGTTTTTTCGGGGGGCGACAACCGTTGTGCGGTAACGGTGTAACGTCCTTGATCTGTACTACTTCAATACCAGACTGACTCAGTGAGCGGATAGCTCCCTCACGACCCGAACCCGGACCTTTAACATATACGTCAACCCGTTTCAAACCGGCATCCAGAGCGGTTTTAGCGGCGTCTGCTGCAGCCATCTGGGCAGCGTACGGAGTATTTTTCTTAGATCCTTTGAATCCCATCTTTCCGGCAGAAGACCAGGAAATAACCTGACCCTGCTTGTTGGTCAACGAGATGATGATGTTGTTGAAAGTGGCAGAGATATGAGCATCACCATATGCATCCACCTTCACGATTCTTTTCTTGGCAGCGGCTTTAGCGCTGTTCTGTTGTTTTGCCATTACTTAAAATAATGAGGTAATCTTTTACAATAATTCCTGAAACACCTGTTACAGGATCGCACCGCTCCTCCCCCTCCTAAGACTTGGATCCGGCAGCGGTACTATGTCTTACTTCTTAGGAGCTTTTTTCTTACCAGCAACGGTTCTGCGTTTTCCTTTACGGGTGCGGCTGTTCGTTTTAGTACGCTGACCACGAACAGGCAGCCCTTTACGGTGACGGAGACCACGGTAGCAGGCGATATCAAGCAGGCGCTTGATGCTCATCTGTACCTCAGAGCGCAACTGGCCTTCTACTTTCAACTCATCAGTGATGAAGTTACGGATAGCCGCCAATTCATCATCATTCCACTCATGCACTTTCTTGTCGTAACTGATACCAGCTTTGTCAAGAATTTGCTTGGCGGTAGAACGACCGATACCGTAGATGTAGGTCAGACCTATTTCGCCTCTTTTGTTTTTTGGTAAGTCAACACCGGCAATACGAGCCATAATCTGATTCTATTTTCAATTTTACGAATGACTGAATGATCGCGAAAACAGGTTTAGCCTTGTCTTTGCTTGTAGCGGGGATTTTTCTTGTTAATCACATACAGCCTTCCTTTCCGACGCACTATCTTGCAATCGGCGCTGCGCTTTTTGATGGATGCACGAACTTTCATGATGCTATTGTTATTTATACCTAAAAATAATCCTACCCCTCGTTAAATCATATGGACTCATCTCCACTCCCACCTTATCTCCAGGGAGGATGCGGATATAGTGCATTCTCATTTTTCCCGAAATAGTAGCCAGAATTTCATGCTCATTCTGGAGCTTCACTTTGAACATAGCGTTCGAAAGTGCTTCAACAATGATTCCATCCTGTTTAATGAGTGCTTGTTTTGCCATAAAGATTTTGGGAGCGCGAAGATAGTATTAATATTAGTTAAAATAAAAAAAATGAGGTTTTTTCCCCCATTTTTATTAAAATCTTGCACTTTAGACCGCAAATTTAGGGCATTTTTCCCAAATCTCAGGTCCGGCATTCCGTTTTTTGGCTGAAAACCACCCCTTTACGGGATCGGCAGCCCTTAAGTCCAGGCCTCCGCAAGCGCTTCGGCAGGCATGGTGCAAGCCCTTCGGCCGGCATGGCGCGGGCAATTCGGCCTGCTCCGCTGTCACCTGTGGCCCTATTTATGCCCCGCATGTTCCCGGGTCAGTTCCACCTTGGTCATATCATAATAGTGATTCTGAAGCTGGTGCACGTAAAGCGGTTGTTTGATGTGCCGCCGGTCTTCCCGGTACCAGATCTCAAAATCATTAAACCCGTCCTTTTCCGTCAGCAGGATCCGGAATGGACCTCTTTTGTACTTGATCCATCCGTCGGCCGGCTGCTCCTTCTCAAATCCAAATTTGAAGAGCTGCGCCTCATCCATCGGGATGGGTCGCAGACTTTCCGGCTTGAACCAGAATTCCTGCACCTCGGTTTGCACGCAAACTTCGCGGTCTTCCCTGTTCAGGTCGGTTACAATTCCCTCCCACAGTTCCCCCTCATACTCAGCTAATACGTAATCGCCCGGTTTGATTTCACTGAATTTAATCATATGGCAAAATTTAGATAAGTAATATAAGGAAAAAATGGGGAAGGGAGAACGGGGAAGGAAGGAAACGGGGCAGACGAGGGGGACGAGGAAACGAGGGGAACGAAGGAAACGAGGGGACGAGGGAGGCGGGTCCCGTCCCCCCTGTCCCCTTGTACCCTTTGTCCCCTTTGTATCCTTTGTCCCCCTTGTATCCCTTGTCCCCCCTCTCCTGGCCCGCCTACTCAGCCCAGCTCATCAAATAGCCCTTATTCTCAATTTCGAGGGCTGCCTCGGTGAGTTGGAGCGGGTGAAAGGTATCCACCATCACCGCCAGTTCGGCGGTTTCCTTTTTGCCAATGCTCTTTTCCACGGCACCGGGATGGGGCCCGTGCGGGATGCCGGCCGGATGCAGGGTGATCATCCCCCTGGTAACATTTTTCCGGCTCATGAAATCGCCGTCAACATAGTATAGCAGCTCATCGCTGTCGATATTACTGTGGTTATAGGGCGCGGGAATCGCATCGGGATGGTAATCGTACAAACGGGGCACAAAGGAGCAGACTACAAAATTATTGGCCTCAAAAGTCTGGTGTACGGGGGGCGGCTGGTGCACCCGTCCGGTTATGGGCTCAAAATCGTGGATACTGAACGCGAACGGATAACAGTATCCGTCCCAGCCCACCACATCGAAGGGATGATGGCCATAATGCAGTCCGTATAGCACTCCCCGCTTTTTGGCCTTGATCAGGAAATCGCCGGCCTGGTCGATGGTCTCGAGGTCCTGCGGCGCCCGGATATCGCGCTCGCAATAGGGTGCGTGCTCGAGCAGTTGTCCGTTTTTGGAAACATAGCGACGGGGATAGCGAATCGGGCTGAAAGATTCCACGATAAACAGGCGGTTATCCTCCGTCTCGAATTCGATCCGGTATATCG
>DATCJQ010000080.1:0-7583 GCA_036562745.1 Flavihumibacter sp. | reverse complement strand
GGTCGATACCAAATCGAACGGCAGTTATCAACTGGAATTGGACTCGCTGGTTATCGATCCCGATAAAGCCACACTAACGATTTCCGACCTGGCTTTGCATCCCACCGATGCTTCACCTACCGATTCGGTCACGCATTACCGGCTGGCTTTCGAACACCTGCTGGTGAAGAACGTGGATATTGCCGCTTTGCTTGAATCCAGTGTGCTGAATCTTTCTTCCGTAACCATTTCGGGCGGAGAACTTCAGATCGAACAGGGAAAGGGCACCAATGCGCTGGAATCGGCGGTGGATGATGCCACTAAGGAGAAACCAGGCCGTAAGAAAACGATCAGGGCGGTTAAAATCGACTCCATCCTGCTTTCACAGCTCGATATCGTTTATACCAATCGGAAGAAATCAAAGACCGGTGTGCGTTCCGTGCATCTTGATATCTATGATTTCAATTCCGACAGTATTCAACCCGGGCGATTGCAATCGCTGGGGTTTCGTGCTTTCCGCCTGGCCATCGACAGCGTGCACCAGGATATTGCAGAAAAAAAGTACCGCATAGGTGCGAGTCAGCTCATCCTCAAGGGGGAAAAAGAAATGCAGGCGGTGATCAGGGATGCGCATCTGCGTCCCACCAGCGGCCAGAGCCTGGAAGCACTGGCAGCCAGAGAACCTGAACAGCAGGACATCTACCGGGCTAGTGTAACCGAAGTGGTTATTGATGCGTTCGACTTTCAGGGTTTTCTCGAAGACAGTATGATCCGCACGCCCCTGATTGTACTGAAAAATCCACGGCTGCAGATCTTTAATGATCGCAGTCTGCCTCCTCCCACGCGCTCCAAAATCGGGCGAAATCCACATCAGCTGATTCAGAAACTTCCCTATGGATTGGAGATCCCTCTCATTAAAGTGGAAAACGGATCGGTGGAATATATGGAAAAGAACAAAGACGGAACAGATGTTGGTAAGATCCGCTTTCAATCCATTAAGGGGAATGCCGGACCGATTTACAAAGGCGTACGGGAGCAGGGCAGTCTGACCCTCGATCTGCAATCGCAGCTAATGGGGAAAGTTCCGCTGAATGCAAAATTTCATTTTCCTCCGGGTAACAAAGGATCGTTTACCGTGCGGGCCTCCCTCGCGCCTTTTGATCTTGATATCCTCAATCCGGTAGTGGAGCCCCTGGCAAAAGTTTCGCTGCGATCGGGACGAGCCACTGCTTTATCGATTAACATAAGGGGGAATGATCGTTCGGCTACCGGCGATATCAAATTTCTCTATGAAGATCTGAAAGTGGATGTGCTGAAGGAAAAAGAGGATGGCAATACGGTTAAACGTCCGGTGGTGAGCCTGCTGGCCAATACCATTTTGCGCAGCAATAACCGGGCTGATGATCGCCATGCCAACAGCTACAGCGTACAACAAGAACGGGAACCCACCAAGTCCTTTTTTAACCTGATATGGAAGACCATTTTTGCTGGCATCAAGGAATCAGCGGGAGTACCTGAAAAATCCGACAAGAAAAAAACCGACCGAAAAAAAGCGGACCAGAAAAAATCCGGGCAGTAAAACCGAACGAATAGTTTTACTAAGCATAAATGTTAAAAAATGCGGCAAATATTTATATATCTGCCTGTTAAGGCTCAAATGATACAGGGGAAAGCTATTTACCCCGCTATTCTTTAAGCTTTTTTGTCATATATGGTACCTTTGTAAGTGTAATTCTTACACATTCTAACACCTCGAATATGGCAAACTATAAATACATCGGACTTATAGCAAATCATCAACCTGACATGCCTATTGTGCTGAGCACGGGTAGTGTTGCACAGGGTTATAAACTAAAAAAAGTGCTGGCACAGGAATCGGTGACATCCGGACTGGCAGAATCCTGGTACCCCGGAGTGGAAGTGGTAGCCAATCTCGATGATATTCTCAACGACGAGCATATCGAACTGATCGTGGTGGCAGGACAATCGCCCAACCAGCTCGACATCATTCAGAAAGCGACTGCAGCGGGTAAGTTCGTACGCGTTATTTAAACTGATCCCAAAAAACGTTTTTTCTTACTGTGGCCGACCGGCTGAATTGTTCGCGTCAAAAAATCTGCATTTTTTGTAGTTTGCTGCATGCAAACTATTATACGACATCTGTTTACCGGGCTGCTTATCACGCAACTTGCAGCCTGCGCAACCCCTGAAAAAGAAATCGCCAAAAGCGGCAATCCCCTCTTCCCCGGCTGGTATGCCGATCCCGAGGCAATCATCTTCGGAAATGAGTATTGGATCTATCCAACCTACTCGGCACCGTATGAACAGCAGGTATTTATGGATGCCTTTTCTTCCACCGATCTTACCAACTGGAAAAAGCACGAACGGGTGCTGGATACCAGTAATGTGAAATGGGCAAAGCGCGCCTTATGGGCACCCGCTATCGTGGAGAAGGACGGTCGCTACTACATTTTCTTTGCCGCCAATGATATTCAAAGCAATGAGGAATACGGCGGGATCGGCGTAGCCGTGGCAGATCATCCTTCCGGTCCGTTTAAGGACCTGCTGGGCAAACCCCTGATTGATAAATTTCACAACGGCGCACAACCCATCGACCAGTTTGTATTCCGCGATGACGATGGCCAGTACTACATGTATTATGGCGGATGGCGTCACTGCAATATCGCTAAACTCAATAACGATTTCACGGGCTTTATCCCCTTTGAAGACGGCACAATATTTAAGGAAGTAACTCCCGAAAATTATGTGGAAGGCCCCTTCCTGTTCAAAAAGGATGGCAAATATTATTTCATGTGGTCGGAAGGCGGATGGACCGGTCCTGATTATTCTGTGGCCTATGCGATCGCAGATTCACCCATGGGCCCTTTCAAACGCATCGCCAAGATTCTGCAACAGGATACCGCCATTGCCAATGGAGCAGGACATCATTCCGTGATTCGGCATCCGAAAACGGGACAGTATTACATTGTTTACCATCGCCGTCCCATGACGGAAAAAGATGGCAACTCACGCGAGACCTGTATTGACCTGATGAATTTTGATGAGAAGGGAGAAATCCTGCCGATCAAAATCACCGTGGAAGGTGTGAACGCTGCGCCGTTGAAATAGGTGAAAAGCCAAAATCATGATGACTGAACCCGATCGGCTTACAGACCTGTCCAGGTGAATCTATGTTTACCCGAACCCAGCTCTATCAGTTGTTCGGGCGATTTACCCTGGGCAGGCACGCGCAAAACAGCACGGGCACCGGTGGGAATGCTTACACTGTAAATGAGCTGTTTCCCCTTCCGCTCCCAGGACGACTCGATGGTACCATACACAGATTCATGCGAGGCACTGAACTGCTGCAGCTTTTTGGGGAAGGCCGGCTCGAGGCGGATGGTCTGGAACCCGGGCGCATCCTCATTGGTTTTGATACCCCCTAGTGCCTTGTACATCCAGGCGCCGATCTCACCAAACATGATATGGTTCATCGAGATATCCGATTTGGCATCGATGGGCCAGTTCTCAAACAAGGTGGTGGCGCCATTCCTAATCCACCATCCCCAGGAGGGATAGGTTTCGCGCGATGCCAGTTCATAAGCCAGGTCCATATAGCCGTTATCGCTCAATGCGTTCAGAATGGCTTTGGTCCCCAGCAGTCCCACATCGATCTGACGACCATCGGCAATCACACGTTTTGCCAGGGCATCAGCCACCTGCCGGGTCAGACTATCAGGAACCAGTTTCCAATGCAGTGAAACACTCAACTCGGTTTGCAAGCCAGATCCATAAACACCGGTTTCCGGATTCCAGAATTTCTTATTGTAAGCCGACTTGATTTTTTCTGCAAGCGCGCTGTATTTCTTGTGGTCTTCGGTCTTGCCGAAAATTTTGGCAGCCCTGGCCAGAATCGATGCATCTGTATAATAATATGCGGTGGACGTCAGCTCCACCGGCGTTTCCGATTTAACCGGAACCCAGTCGCCAAGTCCCCAGTAACAAATACCATCCGGACTAATCCGATCGATATAATCCACATATTTTTTCAGTGCCTGATAGGTTTTCGACAGAAGGGTGGTATCGCCGTAGTACAGATAAATATTCCAGGGAATTATGGCGATGGTGGAAGTCCAGTCCGGACCATTCCCCCACTCATACCCCCACCCTCCGGTTGGAATAATCGAGGGAAACACACCATTCGGCTGCTGCTCATCCAAATGATCCTGCAACCATTTCTCATATACGGTGATACCATCAAAATTGAACAGACCGGTTTCACTGGCGATATGTGCATCACCGGTCCAGCCATTTTTCTCACGTTGCGGACAATCGGTCGGATATCCAAATAAATTGGAGAGATAGGCATTATTGGTTGCCTCCCATATCTTGTTCAACACAGGGTTGGAACTTGACACTTTTCCGGCCACCGGCAGATCCGAATGCATGAAATAGGCTTTAACCGATTCACGGGTCAGAGTGACCGGCTCACTGGAACTGATCTCCACATATTGGAACCCCTTGTAATTGAAACGGGGGGAGAATTGTTCCACTCCCTTTCCGCCGAGAATAAAAATATCAGTTTGGAAGGGATCGGTATCATCGGTGGGACGATAGTGCACATCGATATTGGACTGATCGGTACGTCCGTTTGGATAGAGCCGCTCGGAATGACGGATTTTAATCACCGTACCCTCTTTACCCTGCACCGTCAGCTGACTTACGCCGGAGATATTTTGTCCCATATCAAACACGTACACCGTATCGCTGAATTTCTGTATTGACTTTGCAGAGAGTTCCTTCACACGACGAATGGGATGCAAAGCCTGCGCTGTTACGACCGGCGCGGGGGCGGCACGATAAATCGGCTGATGCCAGGAACTATCTGCAAATCCGGGAAGATTCCAACCCTTTATCTCCCTGCGCGCGTCATAATGTTCGGCTGTATAAATGCTGGAGAAGATGATCGGGCCGGTATTGGTTTTCCAGTTTCTTCCGGTGCTGATGGTTTCCACAGTTCCATCCTCGTACGTGATCCGGATATCCATAACGAAAGTGGGTCTTGCGCGCCAGGGCGCTTCATGGAAATTCCATACCGCGGTGGACTGGTGATTGTACCATCCGTTGCCGAGAATCACGCCGGCAGCATTGGTGCCGCTGGACAATTGTTTGGTAATATCATAGGTGCAATAAAGTACGCGGCGATCATAACGGGTGTACGTGGGTTCGAGCCAGGCATCGCTAACACGTGCTCCGTTCAGGTACAGCTCAAATAATCCCCCGGCGGCGATATAGGCGCGTGCCTTTTGGATTTTTTTCTTCACCCCGAATTCGTGGCGGAAATAGGGAACGGCTTTTTCGTGAATGGATCGCCCGTCGCTGATCCAGGCGCCCCGCCAGTTGGAAGGATCCATCATTCCCATTTCAAATCCGGCCCAGGAAGAATAGGGCGATTGATTGCCCCGGTCATCCCAGGTGCGAACCCGCCAGAAATATTGTTGGAAAGCAGTCAGATTGGGACCATTGTATTTGTAAAGCGGAAGGGTGGAATACTGACGTCCGGTGTTGAAAAAAAATGAGGAAGAATTAGTATCCTTAGTAAGCTGAATTTCAAACCCTGCAATCCGGATATCATGGTCGGGAGAAGATATTTTCCACCGAAACCGGGGCGATGGATTATCCAAACCGATGGGGTCTTTGAGATAATCCACCTGCATGCTACTAACGTCTACCTTTAACCGAGCGCCGGCACCTGTGGAACTATTCCCCTGACCCAAAATTTCCACAACCGGAAAGAACAAAAAAAGAAATAATACTAATTGTAAGCGATTTTTTTTCTCCATCCATTAAATTTAAGGAAACCTTCAGGTTTAATTGATTTCCTTTGTAAGATGACACGTAGAATAACTGGAAAAACTAACCCACTTTACCAGTATAGCTTTTTGCTGCTATGCGCCCTCCTCTCCGTATTGATTAGTAGTGCTCAATCAGAAAATGATGAACGCGTAAGAATATCCGCTGTGGTAAAGGATTTGAAGACAGGCAATCCTGTTGCCGCTGCAACGATCATGGCACTAACAACTGTTCGTCGCGAAGGTGCAGATCCTGATACACTCGTTCAAAGTACCATGACAGAGCAGGATGGTCGCTTTCATCTCAGTGTGCCTCGCGGCATCAGAACCATCGTTCAAATCACCGCTGTTGGGTTTGGTCAGGAAGAAGTTCCCGTTAATATCCTGAACGGTCTGAATGATTACGATCTGGGGGAAATCGGACTCACAAACGAAGCTTCCAGTTTGGCTACTGTAGTCGTTACGGCCAAGAAGCCGTTGATGTCTGTTGGAGTTGACAAACGAATTTTCAATGCCGATGCTGCCATCACCAGCAAGGGTGGAAATGCCGTTGACCTGATGAAACAGATTCCCGCCATTTCCGTAGATGTGGATGGTTCCGTTTCCCTGCGTAACAGCACTCCGCAGATTTTTGTAAATGGTCGCCCCACCATTCTTACGCTCGAACAAATTCCTTCTGATGATATCGATCGCGTGGAAGTGATCACTAACCCCTCTGCCCGCTATGATGCGAGCGGCACCGGTGGTATCATCAATATCATTTTGAAGAAAAACAGAAAAGGCGGACTCAATGGAGTGGCCACATTAGGAGGAGGTACTCCGAGTTTGTTGAACGCCGGCCTGAGTTTGAACTACCGCAAGAACAAGATGAATCTGTTCCTGAGCGGCAACCGCAACCAGTCGGGTGGTGAAGCCAAAGGCGAAGCCTATCGCGAAAACAAAAAGAATGGCCTGGTAACTGATTATTTCAATCAGGAAAGCAATCGCGACCGTGATCGCCGTTTCACTTCAGTTCGTGGCGGACTGGATTATGATTTTAATGAATTCAATAGTTTGTCTATCAGCCAGGGTTTTGTAAAAGGCGAATTTGACAACGATGAAATTCAGAAGCAACGCTATTACTATGCGAATGGCGACGCATTCCAGAATGGCGAACGTTTCAGCACCGATGGATTCTGGTTTACCCGTGCCAATACAGCGATCAACTATCGCCGCACCTATAGCAAACCGGAAAAAGAGTGGACAGCCGATATCAATTTCAATACCGGCAACAATGGTGGCGATGGACGGATCACCAACCTGTTTTATAATAATCAGGGACAACTCATTTCCGACCCCAATGTGGTGGTGAACGATTCGAAAGGAAGCGGAACCCAGTTCACATTCCAAACAGACTATGTGAATCCGCTTACGGAAAACAGCAAGTTGGAATTTGGCGCACGTTCGCATATCAACATGTCGAAAGACAGGCTGGATGTATTCTCCGTTGAAGGGAACGATTACACCAAGCTGCCGCTGAGCAATAATTATCGGTCCAAAGCCATGGTGAATGCGATCTACGGAAACTATTCCAACAAGGCCGGAAAACTTCGTTACCAGGCAGGTTTGCGGGCAGAGCACTCGAGTTTCACCGGTGAGCTGCTGGACAGTGCCAAAAAATTCGGGTACGATTATCCCTCAAAAGGTACCAGCCTCTGGAAATCCGTATTCCCGAGTGTTTATCTGACCTATGAGCTGTCTGAGGGCAATGAT
>DATCJQ010000067.1:0-4580 GCA_036562745.1 Flavihumibacter sp. | reverse complement strand
ATGTTCAACCAGTTCTTCTCCCGCACCAGCTGCCATTGCGCGGGATGCAAACTGCCCCGGAGCTCGGCTTCACGTGCGCGGTGACGAATCATTTGGATCGACTCATCATTCAATTCATCTTCTTTCCAGTTTCCCGGGTATTTCAAAGGTTTCATTTCGGTAATTCTTTGGTTCTATCGACTCAGGATTGTTATCTTCCCCGCGCCATGATAAGAATGATAGTCACTATTATACATGGCATCTGCACTTACTGGCCCCTGTTGATACACTCCCGGGGACACAGCGCGCACGGCATAATAATAAACCTGTTTTGCACGGTCCGCATCCACAAAGAGATGAATCCGGTCATCGCGCAGGTCCAGGGCTGTGGGATTTGCCGCATCTTTTATCCAGTCCATGCCGGGAATCTCTCTGGTGCGGGGATTCTCAATTTCAAATCCGGCCGGCAGCAGATCTGTTATCACCACATTTTCGATGGTGCCGGAATAGGCTTTCTCCAGCGTAAGTTGCACCACAATCAGATCATTTTGTTTGAAGGTTCGCCCGTTGAACGCACGCCCATTCCTATCAAAATATGCACGTCGGATTTTCAGGTACTGATCTTCCTCCTTATAGGAACCACTGGCACTGATGCCCTCGGCTTCCCACCAGTAATAAACGGATCCGCCGCTTGCCTTAATCTGCACATTGGCACTGGCCAGATTGGCTGTTGACAGCGAAATCGATTTACCATCCATTTTGCCAACTGTTTTACCATCACTACTGATAGTGGCTACGGCATTGGAGCCCGCCTGCGCGGAAGCCATTTTGCCGAGAGCCAGCAAACCGAATGCAGCTTCCTGTGTGCTGAACCAGCGATATTTCTTAAAACGCTGCGCCAGGTTTCTGGCCATCTGTGGCACCTGCTGGTTTTTGGGATCCGCTTCCAGTAATACATTCAGCGCAATGGCCTCATCGCGTAAGGGAGAATAGAAACTGCCGCCGGTAACAGCCACCGACTCCTCTCCGGCGAACGCACCCGGCAGGATCTCATTGAAGCGATTCTTATCACCGGCCAGTGCGTAAGATGCAGCCAGCATGTATTTGCTATCCAGGCTCAGCACCTCGGGGCGTGCTTTGTAGTAGTTCATGGTGGCAATATTCGCCTTCCCGGCCAGCGCAAGTACATATAGACTATAGGCCACTTCCCTTGGTGCGATTTTCTTCTGCTGATTGCCGTTGTAATAATAGGTCACCGTATTCTTCACTCCCAACCGATGGTTGATATAGTTGAGCATGGTTTCCAACAAAGAGGGATCCACGTCAAATCCTGCCTTACCCGCTTCGATCAGGAAATGCGCGGCATAGATGGTCGTCCACCATTGTTCGGTGCGATCATTGTCCCACAGTGTCAGGGCACCCGAATAAAGCTGGCGCATCTTGATTTTGCGAATCGCTTCCAGCACATTGGCAGCCGCGGCTTTACGCGATCCATCTCCTTTCTGCAACAGTTCGCTCAGGTCGGTAAAATAGAGTTGCGGGAAGGCTGCGGAGATGCTTTGTTCTGTACAACCATAGGGATAGTTCACCAGTTTATCCAATGCATCACCGAGTTCCAGCACAGGTGAGCGGCTCACCACCAGCTTGCGGCGCACCGACGAGGCCAGAAAATCAGGATCACCCAGGGTGAGATTGGTGGTACCGTTGGCCTCCACTACACCCGAACCTGTCCGTTTCTGCAGGGTGGATGCCGGACGAACGGTTATGTCGATGTCTTCATAATAGTTCTCGCCACCCGCGTTAATCTCCAGCTTAACAGTTGCCTGCCCTATGGAAGGCCCTGCCGCTGCGTGGAAAACCAATCGCTGTTCGGCATTGGGCTGCAGGGTTACCGACTGTTCGGCTGCCCCCAGGGACTGAACGGGACCCGTCAGCTTAAGACCGGCCTTACCATTGATTGGCCTGGCGGTTGTATTGGAAATGGTAACGGGGATATCGATACTATCACCCGGACTCATAAATCTTGGCAAGGCCGTACTCAGCACCACGGGATCGGCTACTTTCATGGTCTTTTCAGCGGAACCAAAACGGTCATCCTTATGCGCCACTGCCATCAGGCGGATTTCACCCGAAAAGGCGGGAATCTCTACATTGAAGCTGGCTTCCCCCGAACTGTTAGTGGTAGTCAGTCCACTCCAGTAGGAAAGGATTTTCACCCGCTTGTTGGGCATGGGATTCACGCGCTGATCCATCCGCAGATCGCCATCCCCTCCCGTACTGCTGCGAACGGCTTTGAGCTCGGGAAAAAGCAGCGGATACAAATCAAAAGCATTTACACTCAACGCGCGATCGGCATAAAAATGCCTGAAGGGATCCGGTGTCTTGAAATCGTTCACCTGCAATACCCCGTTGTCCACCGCAGCCAGGGTAACCATGGCACCCGGCGCAGCTTTCACCTTTATCTGCTGGGTTTTGCGCGACCGCGAGCCGGCCTCGGCGAGAATTTCCACCGAAATGTTTCTTCGTTTATCCTCAACCGTTATCCCCTTAAATCCATGTGCCACGGTCAGCGGTATATCAGAAATTTCGTGTGCCTTGATCAGCGTGGCAGTAACATATACATTAGGCAGATGCGCTTCCGTGATCGGAAGAGTCAGCGTGGCTGTGCGCTTTTCCACTTCGAGGTATTGGTAGGAAAGCAACTTATCCTGTTCCAATGTCACCAGCAGGCGGCCACTGAAAGGCGTTTTGAACAGCAGTTTCACCTGATCGCCCGGCTGATACACCGCCTTATCCGTTTCGATTTCGATATGTCCGTCGTTATTCACCTCGAAGGAGCTGTAATCACCACCCCATGAACCATAGCTATAGAAACTGCGACTAACATAGGTGGTACTACCGGGAAGGCGCAACCGAATTTCATAGTTACCGGGTGAGCGCGGCACGAAACCATAATTCGTGTTTTCGCCCGAAATAGTTATGTTGGCGCTGGCCACAATCTTCTCCTCGCGTTGCGATTCATAGCGAAAATAATCGCCACTTCGACTGAGCACCGTGCGATACTCCTGCTTGATCACTTCCACTTTGGCGCTCTGATTATTCAACACCTGTTCGTTTCTTGAAAGAGCAATCAGGGGGAATTTAACTTCCTGGTTCAACGGAAAATAATCATAGCCGTTATAACCGATGCCCAGATAAGCAGACTGGGTACTGATTTCCGCGGAACTCATCCGGCTCACCGGACGGCCCGTTTCGTCAAACACCGTGGTGAAGAAGCGCGCCTGCAACAGGCCCATCTTATCGTAGATCGGGGGAACCGTATATCGTATAGTGGCTTCTCCCGATTCGTTGGTTTTTCCTTCGATCAGTTTCTTATCGAAGAAGCTTTGCTGATTGGTCAGCGTAAAGAGATAGGATGCATATTTTTTAGGCGCAAAAGCCAATTGGCGCACTTGGATTTCCGCCTCATAATTGCGATGGGCGGCAGGCGGGCCGAAGAAATTATCCGCCTTGAGGGCAAGCTCCACCGTTTCACCGGGTTTCAGTTCGGTAGCAGAGAGCTTAGACTGCACTTTGATACGATCGGGTACAAACTCCTCTACCTGTATAGGCAAACTATTCAACAGCACATCATTTCCGCTGTACATTTCGAGCAGATAAGTTCCCGTAAGTGCAGCCGCCGGTATTTCAATGGAACCGTCGGTACTTCCCTGCCGGTTTAGCGTCTTACGGAAGGTTTTCATCTCCTTACCCGTCGGGAAAAGCACTTTCCATTTCACCGGCAGATCGGGCACGACTTTCCAGGAATAATCACGCACGATGGCCGCAAAATTCACGGTCTCACCAGGCCGGTAAATCCCTCTCTCCAGGTAAACATAGGCATCCAGTCCCGTTGCGTTCAGCCGTTTTCCACCCACTTCAAAACGCGAAGTGTTCACCCGGGAATTGTTAAAGAGCAGGTAGTTGAAATCGCCCGCAGATTTGGCAATCATCATAGCCGGTTTAAAGCCGGCTGCCTCCTTGCGGGAATAACTGATCTCAGCCACGCCCTCCGAATTGGTAGATCCCATTCCCAAAACCTGATTATTGGCCCCATAAGCCACCACATTTACGCCACTCAAGGGGTTGGTGGTTTTGATGGAATTGGCAAAGACCATCAGCTTATCGGAGCCTTCCTTCACAATCAGGCCGATATCGGAGAGCGAAAACATGCGGCTGTCGCTGATCCAATAATCCTTGGTGGATCTCACTTTGATATGATAGGCACCCTTGAGTTCAGGCAAACGATCTTCCAGGTTAAACTCCAGCAACTGCGAAGACCCCAGCCTGGGCAGGGAGCGGGTATCGATTTCCTTTTCGTAGATGATATCCCCCAGAGTGAAATCGCCGCTGTTATAGTAATAATCCTCATAATCATTCAGGCGGCCCGATTCGCGGGGATAATATCCATATTGATTGGCGGCCAGCAGATTCGACTCATAAATCTTCGAAACCACCAGCTTCACCCGCGGCACATTCACGATTTTGATCTCGATATTACGGGCACCCTCAGCCGAAAGATAACCGGCGGTTCCATTCACGAAACGAATCGATGGCTCGAG
>DATCJQ010000022.1:0-5012 GCA_036562745.1 Flavihumibacter sp. | reverse complement strand
CGGCAATATCGAGAACCGGGCCGCTTCTTCCGCCGCGCATATCTATGGGAAAAATCTGGTTTCGGCAGAATCCAGTACCAGCGCGAGCGCACCGTTTTCACTTTCACCTGCCGGCACCAAACAGCGTACCGATCGCTTTTTTACAGAGGGAATCAATAACACGCTCCTGCACCTTTATATTCAGCAGGCCGATACCAATCGCTATCCCGGGATGAATGCCTGGTTTGGCACCGAGTTTTCGCGCACCAATACCTGGTTCCCCTTCATGGATCTTTATACCGACTATCTGAAGCGATGCAATTACATGTTGCAACAGGGATTGAACATCGCCGATATCGCGTATTTCATTGGAGAGGATGTTCCGAAAATGACCGGCATTCAGGAGCCCCCGCTACCACGGGGCTACCAATTCGACTATATCAATGCAGAAGTGATCATCCGCGATGCGTTTGTGAGGAACGGGCGGATCACCTTACCGCATGGAACATCCTATCGCGTGCTTGTGCTTCCCCGACAATCCACCATGCGACCTGAATTACTGGCCAAAATCAAAAAACTGGTTCAGGATGGCGGCGTGATTTTGGGTGAAGCGCCCACGCATTCTCCCAGTTTGCAGAATCAACCGGCAGCGGACCAATCCGTGCGTAGCATGGCCGAGGAACTCTGGCAGGGAAATACCAACGGGATGGTTCGATATGGCAAAGGCATGGTGTTTAGCAATCAATCGTTGGAACAGGTGTTGGCGGCACTTGGTGAAGTGCCCGATTGCCGGATTCCCGAAGGGGTGCCCTTTCTCTATGCACATCGTGGTGCAGGCGATGCCGAAATCTATTTTGTGTCGAACCAGTCGGATAAAAAACAAAAAGCCACTATTGGGTTCCGCGTTAAGGATGGCCGGCCCGAGCGATGGAATGCCATCAACGGCGAACGAAATCCCCTCAGCTTTACGGTAACAAATGACGGAACCGATATCACGCTTGAACTGGACAGGTATGAAAGCGCTTTTATTGTGTTCAGGAAAAATGATTATGCCGGGAGTCGGCCAACAGCTATCCGGACAGTACCCAAAAAATTGGCTCGTGAACTTGCACTGAATCAACCCTGGCAGTTGAGTTTTGCGAGTCCGCTAAGCAATCCGGCGCCGATTCAGCTGCATCAGCTGCAGGATCTGTCCACGCATTCCGGTGAGCGGATTAAATACTTCTCGGGAACGATCACGTATACTGCGCAGTTCCATTATAAACCCGGTAAGGATGAAGCCGTGCTCCTGGACCTGGGCGAAGTGCATCATATGGCCAAAGTTTGGTTGAATGGGGTGTATGTAGGGGGCGTCTGGACTCCTCCCTATCGGCTTGATATCTCGCAGGCGATTAAAAAGGGCAAAAACGAGCTGAAAATCGAAGTGGTGAACAACTGGGCCAACCGGCTGATTGGCGATAAAATTGTGGCAGAAAAAGATCGGGAAACCTATGTGCGGATCAACTCATACCAGCCCGATTCACCGCTGCAACCAACCGGCTTGATCGGACCGGTGAAGTTGCAGGTACAATAACACAAAACTGCAGAAACAATCCGAAATGGACCGTCCTGTACTGTTAGGAGAAATTGCGAAACTCTTCCTGAAGCTGGGTGTCATCGGCTTTGGTGGTCCGGCTGCGCATATCGCGATGATGCAGGAGGAAGTGGTTGTCAAACGGAAATGGCTAACCGAAGAGGAGTTTTTGGATCTGCTGGGTGCCACCCATCTGATACCGGGACCGAACAGCACCGAGATGGCTATTCATATTGGCCAGGAAAAAGCTGGATGGAAGGGGCTGATCCTGGCGGGACTATGTTTTATACTTCCCGCTGTATTCATCACCGGGGTATTTGCCTATTTATACAATCGATATGGACAAATACCCGAGGTGCAGCCCTTCATCTACGGAATCAAACCGGCCATAGTTGCGGTCATTCTGAGTGCCATTTTCCCTCTTGCGAAGAAATCGCTGAAGTCAACTGATTTGGCTGTGCTTGGCATATTGGTTTTGCTGGGAGCCTTTTTCGGCATTAACGAAATCTACCTGATGTTTGGAGCCGGATTTCTGTTTCTGTTTTGGAAAAATATACACAAGGGAAGCAGAGAGCAGTTACGTAATGCTCTGCCGTTTTGCCTGCAAATCACCGGCTCTGCGCTGCTTTCGGCAACGAATGCCAAACTGTTTTGGATCTTTCTGAAAATCGGTGCGATCCTCTACGGCAGCGGGTATGTTCTTTTTGCATTCCTCGATACCGAATTGGTGTCGAGAGGCCTCCTGACCCGCACGCAGTTGATGGATGCCATTGCAGTGGGACAATTTACTCCAGGTCCCGTTTTTTCTTCCGTCACTTTTATAGGTTATCAGATCAATGGCCTGAGTGGGGCCATTGTTTCCACCATCGCCATCTTCCTGCCCTCCTTTGTTTTCGTTGCGTTGCTCAATCCTCTGGTTAAGAAAATGCGCTCATCGAAATCGATGTCAGCATTTCTGGATGCCGTTAATGTGGCCTCGGTTGCCATCATCCTGACCATCTGTTTTGAAATGGGAAAAGATGCGCTGATCGATTGGCGTACCCTGCTGATAGCCGCGCTTAGCATCGCCATTACATTTGGATACCGGAAATTGAACAGCGCCTGGGTAGTGCTGGGTGGCTCGCTGGTCGGTTATCTGCTGACTCTTGTTTGATGAATTATCAGGTAGCCTTAATACAGCCGGTTGCATGGCAGGCTTTGGATCATGATGGAAGTCCGCACCGATTGCTCCTTAAGATGCAGAAATCGCTTTCTTTCTTCATCCTGACAGAAGCGGTCAAAATCATCCTGCGAATCAAATTCCACCAGGTGGATTTCGTAAGGCTTTTCCATCTCACCACCGATTAAAGCCGATCCGTCGGGACGTAACCGCAGCAATAATTTTCCATTGTATTTCGAAATCAGCGGCATGGCCATCTGCTCGAATTCTTCGAAAACAGCCTCCATCTTTTCATGAATATAAATCAGCTGGGTAATGTAAATCATGCTTAGTAATTTACTACAATAACCGATGACAGATGGACATCAAGTTTAGACCAGCCATCCGGGAGGATCTGGACAGATTGAAAAATCTCGCCGTCAAATCCTGGAGTAAATTTCAGGAGAATTTGACCCCTGAAAACTGGGACAAGTTGCGCCACACACTGTCTGACGATAAAACCTGGTCAACCGTCCTGAGTAACAGTGATAGTTTCATTGCCACAACGCATGACGACAGGGTCATTGGAATGGCCTTTCTGACTCCGAGTGGGCACCCAACGGAGATCTTCGACAAAGACTGGGCCTGCATACGCTTTTTAACCGTTGATCCGGATTTTGGCGGACAGGGAATCGGACGGAAGCTGACGATGCTCTGTATTGAAAGAGCACGATTGAACAACGAGAAAGCCATTGCATTGCATACTTCCGAAATAATGAACCGTGCCAGGCATATTTATGAAAGTCTGGGGTTCACGATATTCAAAGAACTTGACCGGCGCCTTGGAATCCGTTACTGGCTGTACAAACTGGATCTATAGGGATGGGCATCCGCCGCAACAAACTGATCTGCGTATTCGTTAAACCTTTGGAAAATTCCAAAGTCCAACCGGAACGCAAATTAAATGCCTATGAGAAGTTTCCACCTCCTGCTGGCCGTGCTGGTAATGCTGGGCTGCGGCAAAAGCGCTCCCCAACCGGCTAATACTGATGACACCATGTATTTCCCGCCCATTGCAGGTTCAGGCTGGGAAACCGTTTCGCCATCTTCCCTGGGTTGGAATCAGGGTGCGTTGGCATCTTTAAAGCAATTCCTTGCACAAACGAACACCAAATCCTTCCTGATTCTGGTAAACGGCCGGATTGTGATGGAAGAGTATTTCAACGGGCATACTGCCAATACCCAATGGGAATGGAACAGCGCCGGCAAAACACTGGTCGCGACTACCACGGGAATTGCACAGCAGGAAGGTTTGTTGGGTATCAACGATAAGGCCTCCGATTATCTGGGAACGGGCTGGACCAATATGCATCCGGACAAGGAAAAACTGATCACGATAAGGCATCTGCTGACCATGACTTCCGGCATTGATGATAGCAAACAGCTTGTTATAAAACCCAATCTCACCTACCTGGCCGATGCCGGAACCCGGTGGGCTTACGGGAATGTTTTTCAAAAGCTCACTGATATCGTTGAAGAAGCAAGCAACCAAAATTTTGAAGCTTATTTCGACACCAAATTGAAGAACAAAATAGGCATGAACGGCTACTGGAATTTCGGAGTGATTTTCACCATCTATCACAGCGACGCCCGAAGTATGGCGCGATTTGGATTGCTGGCATTAAACAAAGGGAAATGGAAGGAAGCACAGATTGTTGACGAAGCATTTTTTAATGAAAGCACCCAGTCATCCCAAAGCCTCAATCCATCTTACGGTTATCTCTGGTGGCTCAATGGGAAACCTAAATATATGTTGCCGACCTTGCAGGATGTTTTTACCGGTCCGCTGGTTCCCAATGCTCCGTCCGATATGTACGCCGCCATGGGCGCCTTTGATCAGCGTTTATACATCATCCCGGGCAGGAAAATGGTGGTGGTCAGAATGGGCAACGCCGGCAATCCCGATAATCCCGAATTCGCAGTGTCGGGTTATGACAATGAACTTTGGGCTAAGATCAATGCAGTAATAAATTGATCTTGTATCTGACTATTTCAACAATCGTTCATCAAATCGAAATGGTTCGACTGCGTACAGTTTTATTCGGGAGAAGTCGGGATGCCGGGGATTAATCAGCAGGTTGAATTCTTCGGGAATGGTTGCCGAGGGCACCTGTAACGCTACCGTTCGTTTTTTTTCGAGCCAGGCATCTCCTATTTTTTGACAATTCGCATAGTTCATGAATTCCTGCCAACCGGAGGGAAGTTTATTAGTATTAAGTTTTTCGATTTTAAGCGAATCGGGTATTTCCAGCAGGGTAATAC
>DATCJQ010000014.1:0-2876 GCA_036562745.1 Flavihumibacter sp. | reverse complement strand
TGCAGGGCATCGTCCACGCGGTCTTTTTTCTCTTTCATCTCCACTTCGGTAGCAGCACCTACATTCAGTACAGCCACACCGCCGCTGAGTTTAGCCAGACGCTCCTGTAATTTTTCGCGATCGTAGTCGGAAGTAGTGCTTTCGATCTGCGCTTTGATCTGGTTGATACGTGCAGTGATATCGGCTTTTTTACCTTTACCACCTACGATGATAGTATTGTCTTTATCGATAGTGATGGAAGAAGCCTGACCCAGATAGCTCAGGTCGGCATTTTCCAGTTTGAAACCTTGTTCTTCGCTGATCACGGTACCTGCAGTCAGGATAGCGATATCCTGCAGCATTTCCTTACGACGGTCGCCGAAGCCAGGAGCTTTAACGGCAGCCACTTTCAGGGTACCACGCAGTTTGTTCACCACCAGGGTAGCCAGTGCTTCACCTTCCAGATCTTCGGCGATGATCACCAGCGGACGTCCGCCCTGAGCCACTTTTTCCAGGATATGCAGGATATCCTTCATGGCGCTGATCTTCTTGTCGTAGATCAGGATATAGGGGTTTTGCAGCTCGGCTTCCATTTTCTCGCTATTGGTAACGAAATAGGGAGAAATATAACCGCGATCGAACTGCATACCTTCCACTACTTCTACGGTAGTGTCGGTACCTTTTGCTTCTTCCACAGTGATAACACCGTCCTTACCCACTTTTGCCATGGCTTCAGCGATCAGGCGACCGATTTCAGCATCGTTGTTGGCAGAAATGGTGGCAACGGCTTCGATTTTCTTAGAATCATTTCCTACGGCCTGGCTTTGCTCTTTCAGGGCAGCCACTACTTTCTCCACCGCTTTGTCGATACCACGCTTCAGGTCCATGGGGTTTGCACCGGCAGCAACGTTTTTCAGACCTTCTGTAATGATAGCCTGAGCCAGTACAGTAGCGGTTGTGGTACCATCACCTGCCACATCGGCGGTTTTGCTGGCAACCTCTTTCACCATCTGAGCACCCATGTTTTCGATGGGATCTTCCAGTTCGATTTCTTTAGCAACTGAAACCCCGTCCTTGGTTACAGCCGGAGCGCCAAATTTCTTTTCAATTACCACGTTGCGACCTTTGGGTCCGAGGGTAACTTTCACCGCATTGGCCAGGGTATCCACCCCTTTCTTCATTCTGTTTCTAGCTTCGAGGTCGAAGAATATTTGTTTTGCCATAGTTGTTGACTTGAATAAGTTCTTGATTAATTAAATTAGATAATAGCCAGGATGTCGCTCTCCCGCATAATCAGGTAATCACCACCTTCCAGCTGCAGTTCAGTTCCTGCATATTTGCCATACAGCACGGTATCACCTACTTTAACGGTCATCGGCTCATCTTTTTTACCGTTACCGGCAGCCACGATGGTGCCCTTCTGCGGCTTTTCTTTAGCGGTATCGGGGATAATGATTCCGCCTGCGGTTTTCTCTTCAGCAGGGGCGGGCTTTACAACCACCCGGTCGTGCAAAGGAGTAATGTTCAACTTCTTAGCCATATTTCTTGGTTTTAATTAAATGATTGATTGATCCGGAGCCGGGCTCCGAGGGCGAGCAAAGCTAAACGAATTACATGCCAATCCAATTTTTGTTTCTGATTAAAGTCAATTTTGCAGTAATACCGGCAATTTTCGGGTTATTTCAGCGTTTTATACTGACAGTCATTGCCTGCCGTGCCAAATTTTCAGGCAGCAGGCAGATCTGCCGATTCCGACCCATGGAGCGAATTATCCATAAAAACCATTGGTTCCGGCTGATGCCCCTGCTCAGCCTGCTGGTGATTTCCTGCCAGAAAGGCGCGGATCCGGGCCCGGCCCTTCCCGAAAATCCGGCCGTGGTTCAGGCCTGGCGCTATCCCTGCGGTCCCACCTGCACCGCCGATGCCTGGGTGCTGGTACTGCCCGACGGACAGGCATACGAAGCGCCCAACCTCCCGCCCAATTTCCGGAAAGAAGAACAGCCCGTGCTGGTTCAGTTCCGCAAAACCGGACAAAAAAACTCCGAGCTGACGGGCACCGGCCTCGAAATCGTGTCCATCCTGAAAATAAGGCCCCGTTAAATGGTCGGCCCGGTTTTGGTCGCTGCATCTAAATAAACTAGCTTTGCCGCCTTAACAACGTTCCTGGAGGTATGATCAGCAGAAGAATTATTCGGGTAAAAGTGATGCAGACCCTCTACGCATTAGACTCTTTCTCACAGCCCGTGAAACCGGGCGAACCCAACCGTTTACTACAAAAGCAATTTGACCAAACCCGGCAACTCCTGCTTTATGTGATACATTTTATTACAGAAGTGGCCCGTTATGCCGAAATCGATGCCAAAAACAGGGCCAGCAAACACCTCCCGACCGCCGCGGATCTGGAAGTGAATACAAAGATTGCCGGCAATGAACTGCTGTGGAAAATTCTGGAGGATGTTTCCTATGCCGCATCCATTAAAGATGACCTGATCGACAAGTTCACCGATAAGGAACTGGTTCGCAAAACCTATCTGGAGCTGGTGAATACACCCGAATACCAGGAATATATCGCTGCCCAGTCGCGCGAAGCCAAATCGGAGAAAGCCATCCTCGAATACATTTATTCGCACCTGCTGATCGGCAAGGAAGCATTCATCAATCATATCGAAGAACAGTTCTCCAACTGGGACGATGACTGCGAAATGGTGAACCAGCTGATTCTGCAATACCTCAACAAACCCGGCAGTCTGAATTTTCACGTGCTGGTGAGTCACGATAAAATGGCTTTCGCCAAAGACCTGCTGAAATCGGTGCTGGATAAAAAGGATATTACCCTCGATCTGATTAAGCCCAAATTGAAAAACTGGGATCCCGAACGGATTGCCACCCTCGACATG
>DATCJQ010000533.1:0-7718 GCA_036562745.1 Flavihumibacter sp. | reverse complement strand
ATCCTTCCTTCCAGAAATGGGATAGCCGCCTCCACGGCCAGGCATCCCGAATGCAATGCCATACTCATGCCATTTCCGCATAAAGGGGGAATTAATCCCGCCGCATCCCCCAGCATTAACATATGATTTTCAACCTGGCTTTTGGCTGCGAAGGAAACCTGCGAAATACTCAGGGGCTCCGGACGCAGTCGCACCGCCTCATGGATTATTTTTCGCAGATGGGGATTTTCCGACAGAATCGTCCGCTCCATCTGCTCAATGGAATTATTGCTAAGTCCAAGATTATTGGCATTGGTGAGATAACAAAAGCAGTATTGCTGATTCTCCACCTGGCTGATACCTGCATAGCCGTCGCGGAAATTATGCAGGGAAATCAGATCCGGGGGATCATCCCATTCGATATGATATTTTACTGCCAGCAGGTTATTCAGCTTACCCGGTTTCTGCTGCACAAAAGGTCGGCTCATTTTGAGGTCCAGCGCCGACCGCTTTCCATAACAACCCAGCACCAGTTTGGCCTCGAGGCAACTGCCCGGCACTTCCACCAGCATCCTGCCATCTTCAAATCTGAGATGGGTGGCTTTGGTGCCCTCACACAATACCGCACCGCTGGCTTTAGCCTGGCTGGCCATCATGGCATCCAGGCGGTAGCGACTGATACCAAATCCACCGGGTTCGAGCGAACTGGTTAAACTGGTTCCGTCCGGTGCCGACACCCTTAATCGCCGGATCGCCGGAAGTCCCATGGCAGAAACCGGGATTCCTATTTTCTCGAGAAAGGGCCGGCTCTCCTCGCTAATATACTCCCCGCAAACCCGGTGAAAGGGGTAATAGTTTTTTTCGAGCACCAGCACCGAAACACCGCGGTTAGCCAGCAGGATGGCAGCCGACAGTCCCGCCAGCCCGCCGCCTATTATAATCACATCATAAGAGTTCCGGTCATTCATCGTTTCATTTTTTAACAAGTACCAACCAGCGAAAAGCCCAACGCCAGCTGATTTCTGCATCAGGAATTCCCGCAGCTGTCATAAGCCGATACCATTCCCCGCGTGTAAATCCCCGCTGTACCGATAAAGGCGCATCATGACGCACCAGCCTCGATTGGGAAAAAATCCGGGTCAGTGCCCTGATCGACCAATAAGCCAACCGGTGCCGGTGCAGGTCATTTATCATAAACCCCGTTTGGGAATTCTCGTACATCCATCGGAGCTGGTCCACCAGTTCAGCCTCGTCGAAATGATGACAAAACAGCGAGGAGAAAATGATATGCGGCTTTTTGTCCAGCTTCGCTTCCCGATAATCCGATTCGATATAGCGCGCCTGAGGGAATACCTGTTTTGCAAAGGCGATACAATTCGGATTATAATCAATCCCACACAGTTCAACCCTCCTGTTCTTTTTATCCGCCCATTTTTTAATTGCACGGAGATTATCCCCTCCACCGCACCCGATCTCAAGTATGGATACAGGTTCTTTAGTGGAAGTATTCAACCCGGTAGCCAATTTTCGTATACCCGACACAGTTATATCATGCCCGCCCAGCCAGGTATTGATAAAATCCAGCTCCTGCATATTAAGCCGGATTTCTTCAAACGGAACCGACAGATCGTCCAGCAATTCTTTTTTATACACTCTTTCCATGTATCGGTGCGCTTTGCATAATCAGGCGATTTCGAGCAGGCTGGTTTCCATTGTGAGTCCGGGTCCGAATGCCGCGGCCAGCATCGGACCCTGCGCACCGTCCTCCAGCATTTTCTTCATCACAAATAGTATCGAGGGCGATGACATGTTTCCATAATCACGCAAAATTGATTCAGCAGCATTCAATGCCGGGGGTTCAAGTCCCACCGACTGCTGTACCGCATGCAGGATTCGTTTTCCACCAGGATGGATGCACCAGCTATGGATGGATTGCAGCGGAACGCCATAACGTTTCAGTGCTCTTTCAAGCAGCGGTTTAAAATCGGCGGAAATCAGCTCGGGCACATACCCGCTCAGGGTCATAAGAAAACCGGTGGAGGAAAGTTCCCAGCTCATATCGCGCTTGCCTTTGGGCAGCACTTCCGCATAAAAATTCTTCAGTTTGGCTTTGGCCAGGTTTTTTGACGCGCCGCTCACCAGCACGGCCGCCGCGCCATCTCCAAACAGGAGGGAGGCAGCGATATTATCCGCTGTAGGGTTTTTCTGAAAATGGAGGGTGCAGAGTTCAGTACATACAATCAACACATTGGCTTCAGGCTCCGCAGTGCAAATCTGATGCGCCTGCTTCAAGGCGTGAATAGCTGCATAGCAACCCATAAAATTCACGGAGCTGCGATGAATATCACGGGGCAGCTCCATTAGTTCCATCACCTGCAAATCCAATCCGGGTGCACTCATGCCCGTGCAACTGACCGTAAGGAGATGGGTAATCGCAGGGGCATTTTTCCCCAGCGGCTGCAGGCAGTTTCGGATGGCATCCACCGAAAGGGCTGCCGCATATTTCTGGTACCATGCCATACGCATCTCCAGCGAGGGAAAAGGTTCCAGCGATTCGGCGTGGGGGTAGAATTTCCACTCCTTTACCGGCCGGCTGTAGTCGGGAATGACCGAGTAGCGGAAACTGATCCCGCTATGTTGATAGAGATAACGCAGTTTCCTTTCTTCCACGGGGTCCAGCGCATATACGATGCGCATGAATTCGCGGATATCCTCCTGTGCGTGGCGATAGGCGGGCAGGGCCGTTCCTATAGATAAAATATTACTCAAAGAGTTTCCAAATTACGAGTGAACCAAAGCCGGCAATCGAACAGATGGCCGAAATCCAATTCATTTTCATAAGATGTTGAAAATCGGCAGCTGCCGGATCCTTCCATACTTCACGGGCCCATCGCAAAAAATAAAACAGTACGGGCAGAAAACACAACTGTAATAACCCAAAGCGGTTCAATTCAAACTGGAGTCCGAAATGAAGTCCCAGTACCATAAAGCCCAATATATATAACAATCCCGATACCCGAAATGTTCCCCTTTTTCCCAATCGCATACTGATCGTCGTTATGCCATCGGCGGCATCGGCTTCGTGCTGGTATATCTGTGTAAGCGGATAAGCGCCAGCAAGCAGCAGGCTGCTCGCCACGATACCTGTGAGCGGTACCCGGGTACTAAGATCCGCATGCGTGCCGTGATAGGCCAGCCAGAATACGAGTCCGCCCTGGCAAACTGATACCACCAGCCATCCGGCCAGGGGATATTTCTTCAGCCGGATGGAACGGCTGCTATAGGCGCGTGAGGCCGCGATATAAATCGCCACACCGAGGGCAGTCCATACCGAGATCAGGAAAGACAATGCAATAGCCAGACCATCCATGGCCAGGGTCAGATAGTAAAGCTGCTTCTCAGGCATAGGCGGATTTTCCAATCCGCCTATGGGCGACTGATCGCGGTCGATATAACTGTTATACCCGTTACTGGCGGGATAAACAAGCAGGTGCAAAATCAGGAACAACAGGAGGGCATTTCCCCAATTGGTTTTTAAAGGCTGACTCAGTCCGAACAAAAATACGGGCAGCAGAAAAACAGAAAAGGCGAAACGCAGCAGCTGTATGGTGGATTTCTTAATAGTCATATTCCCGGCGGGCTATATTCATCCGAAGTCCCAGACTGAATATAGTACTATTCCGGGTTAAGTTGGCATCGTCGGGCACATCCAGTTTGCGAAGCATGAGGCTGCCGTCGATAAACAGGTTCTCCTTCAGTTCGTAACCAACCCATAAGGAGGCATTCGCGCCTTTGGAAGCCATCCCCTCCCCGATCTGCCATCCGTAGTCGAAGGGACGGGTGGTATAGAGCTGGCCAATCCGGCTGCCAAAATTGATGCCGGCTGAATCAAGTCCCTGTTTCCAGAGAATTAGCTTACCCATCACCGTTAGTTTGGGATGGGGCTGATAGCGGGCAATACCCACGCCCTCGATAAAATTGGCGCCGCGAGGATGGGCCAGCGGCTGGTTATAATGCATATAGTTTCCCACAGTATCGCGGAACGAATAGGTAAAGGGGCGCACGATATTGAGTTCACCCTGGATATCAAGGTTTTTGATTCCGGCAACATCCACGTACTTACCCCCGAGCTGCAGCCCGTACTTATTACCCCACCAGCCTTTGCCGCCTTTCATTTCATTCAGCTTGAATTCGTCGAGCATCAGCTGCCCGTACAACTGAACACGGCCGGCAATATTTGCTTTTACATCAAGTCCCACATTGGCATTATCCGGACTCCCGTTCTGCTGTTCGATGGAGCGATAGAATATTATGGGATTGAGATAACTGAAATCAAAGCGATTGGCCCTTCCGAACACGACCGCTTCGAAGAAGCCGATATTCAGCCACCGGGTAGCCTGCCAGCTCAGGTGGTGCATCGTCATGTATTTCTTATCAATCAGGTTATCGCCCCGGCGGATATGAGCCGGATTCAGTTCCATGAAGAGGTTTTGATAATTGAGCTTCCAGATCCGAGTATTGAGTTTAAGGAACAGATTGCTGTTGCCAAAATCACTCAAATACAGACTGCGATAGCCATTACCGATAAAGTTCCGGTCGTATCCAAACTGCACATTGATATAATCGGTTACATTGAAGAAGATGGAACCCCGCGCATCGAAATAGTCATAAGCCGTACCCTTAAAGGATTTATAGTAGCCGGCACCGGGCACCGCACGGTTTTCGCGCACGAAGTCCTTAACATGGGCCGGTGGCCGCTCCTGGTTATCGGTGAGGAAGAAATCAAAACCGATTCTTTTGGCGATCATACCCCGGCCCCGGGCGCCTTTTGTATTGATAAAAAGGTTCTCATCGTTATCCGATTCCTTCATGAGTGCAAAATTGAACACAGGGTTTATGCTCAGGAAGAAATCCTTTTCATCCACCAACACAAAATCAGACGGCTGTTTATAGAAGCTTTTCAGCAGCGGCTTTTTGCTTTCAAACTCCGTTTTGTCGCCGCTAACCCATTCTGAGTTGTTCATCAGAGCCCGCTGGAGATTATATTGGTCGATGGGGGTCAGTTCCTCCCTGTCTACCGATTCGAGAAACCGAACCCATCCGCGCCGGTCAAAGGGCTTCAGGTGTTGAAAGGACAGCGCACTGTCTCTGTATTTGATCTCCAAACGATCCATCAGGGGCTGGTGCTTATAGCCCTGAGGGAGCAGGGTCGACTGGGAAAATCCCAGTGCAGGCGAACATAAGCAGGCAGTGTACAGCAGTCTTTTTATAACTTGCATCAATTGGTTTTTAACTGGAATGATATCAAACTATGCAAAAATACCTTATAAAGAATACGCAAATCGTCAACGAAGGAAAGGTTTATTCCGCGGACGTGCTGATTTCAGGGGGACGAATTGAAAAAATCAATAGCCAAATCAGTGCCACAAATAGTGTGACGGAGATTAACGGGGAGGGAAAATATTTATTGCCCGGGGTGATTGACGATCAGGTGCATTTTCGGGAACCCGGATTAACGCATAAGGCCAGCATCTATACCGAGTCACGGGCAGCAGTAGCCGGAGGTGTCACCAGCTTCATGGAAATGCCCAATACCCAGCCACCCGTATTCACGCAGGAACTGCTGGAGCAGAAATATGCCATCGGGGCCGCTACCTCCCTGGCGAACTATTCCTTTTTCATGGGCACATCCAATGACAATTTGGACGAAGTACTGCGCACTAATGAGAAAAAAGACCGGGTTTGCGGTGTTAAGATATTTATGGGTTCCTCCACGGGCGGCCTCCTGGTCGACAATCCCCTTTCGCTGGAACATATCTTCGAAAAATCGGAATTACTGATCGCCACACACTGCGAGGATGAACGCATTATCCGCCGCAATCTGGAAGAAGCCAAAGCCAGTGGCAGACCCCCAACCGCTGCTGATCATCCGATCATACGCAGTGAGGAAGCCTGTTTTGAATCATCCTTCTATGCCGTGCAGATGGCCAAGAAATTCAACAGCCGCCTGCATATTCTGCATATCTCCACCGAGCGCGAACTGCAATTATTTGGCAATATGTTGCCACTTGATCAGAAACGGATCACTACCGAAGTTTGTGTTCATCACCTGCATTTCACCAGTGATGACTATCCCCGTTTGGGCAATCTGATCAAATGCAACCCGGCCATCAAGGCGCCGAATAACCGAAAAGCGCTCTGGGAAGCCCTGCTCGACGACCGGCTCGATATCGTTGCCACCGACCACGCCCCGCATACCTGGGAAGAAAAACAGGAAGATTACCTGCATGCGCACGCAGGCCTGCCCCTGGTGCAACATTCGCTTCCCCTCATGTTGAAATATGTAAAAGAGGGAAAAATTTCCATTGAGAAAGTGGTGGAGAAAATGTGTCATGCCCCCGCTATCTGTTTCCAGATCCGCCAGCGCGGATTTGTACGGGAGGGATTTTATGCCGACCTGGTGCTGGTGGATCCCAATCTGAGCCAGACCGTGGCCAAAGAAAATATCTATTACAAATGCGGATGGAGTCCGCTTGAAGGCGAAACCATGCCCAGTTCGGTTACTCACACCTTTGTGAACGGTCACCTGGTTTATGGAAACGGAGGCTTTGACGAATCAATAAAGGGTGCACGTCTCGAATTCGATCGATAATTCGGGGTATAATCTGTAAATTAAAGCCTATGGATATAGATAAAACCTCATTGCTGGATCTGAACATCTTCCACCCTGAAGAAGAATTCTCTATATTCCACAGGCTTAATTTTACCCGAACGGTAGAAGGGAAGGAATGGCTGCGCCTGCGCTTTCAGGAACCTTTCCGTGATCTGAAATCCATTGAGCAAACCCAGCAGATCTTAAAACTGATGCTGGCCCAACTCGATGCCTGGCCGCTGGATATCACCAATGGAACACTGATGGTGATGGAAAAATTTTTCAGCACCCAGCTCGATTCCATACCCCATCCTGCCGGATGGTTCAACGCCCGTTTTTTTAAGCTATTTCATCATCCCGATTACGCGATCATACGCTTCAGTCTGCAGCATTTCGGCGATTTCCTGCGCGGTATGCGGAAAATCATCCAGCTTTTCGAGGATAAGGAAATGCCTGCCAATTTGCAGGCGATCCTGGAAAGAGCACGCCATCTTACCGGCGACAAAGTGCTGCAGGGGCTGGCCAACCTGGAAAGAGACCAGGAACTGACACCCTATCAGGTAGTTCATTTCGGACATTATATCCGCTATCGCTTCCGAAATGCCACCACAGAACTTACCGAAATCTATGGTAAACTCGATGGCTGGTACGGAATGGCTGCAGCCATGAAACATTTTAATCTCCAGTTCCCCCTGTTTGAGGAGTCGGAACAACCTTTTATCGAAGCGCGCGGACTCTACCATGTGCTATTGCCCAAGCCGGTTGATTATGACGTGTACCTCGACCAGAAACACAATTTCCTCTTCCTGACCGGCGCGAATATGGCCGGAAAAAGCACCTTCATCAAGTCGGTGGGCGCCGCCGTTTATCTCGCGCACCTGGGTATGGGCGTACCGGCTTCCTATCTGCGACTTTCTTTGTTCGAAGGGATATTGAGCAATATCAATCTCAGCGATAATATCGTGCGCGGAGAAAGTTATTTCTTCAATGAGGTACAACGAATCAAGAATACCATCCTGAAAATTAACGACGGACGTAAATGGCTGGTGCTGATTGATGAATTATTCAAGGGCACCAATGTCCAGGA
>DATCJQ010000529.1:0-2908 GCA_036562745.1 Flavihumibacter sp. | reverse complement strand
TGATTTGGATGCTTTATGTGTTTTTGCCAGCGCCTGTTCTATGTTTTTCATGTTTGCTTGCTTGATGGAACCAATGTTCGGATAATTCTTAGTTCTTGAATAAAACGCTTAATCGTTGAATAATACAATATCATCGGCATGTGCTGCCACCACATTCTTCTCGCCAAGTTGCGACAGCACCGCATTTGCATTCAACCGGGTTTTGGCTACGCCCAGGATGGTATGATCCTCATCCATGAGTTGCACCACTTCGCCCTCGGAAAACCTGCCTTCCACATCGGAGATGCCGATCGTGAGCAGGCTTTTTCGGTTCTGCAATGCCCTGGCTGCGCCCTTATCCACGTAGATGGTACCCAGTGTGATGGATCCGCTGGCCAGCCATTTCTGACGCGCACGCAGGTTGGATTTTCGCGCGAGAAAATAGGTGCCGTTCTTGCGGGCCAGTGCCGCGCGCAGGGGGTGATCGCCTTTTAATCCGCCGATCACCACCTCAATGCCAAGTGAGGATGCCAGTCGCGTGAACGTGAGCTTGGAAAGCATACCTCCAAGTCCCGCGCCACTTTTTTCCTTCGTCACAAATTTCATTACAGACTGATCCAGTTTCTCCACCAGGGGGATGATTTGTTTCCGGTCGTCGAGCAATCCGCCGGTGGATGTGCATAGTATCAGGTGGGTCGCATCAAAACCGATGGCGATCAGCGTGGCCAGTTCGTCATTATCGGAGAATTTAATTTCCACATTGCTCACCAGGTCGTTTTCGTTGACGATGGGAACGATATCGTTTTCCCAGAAAGTGGCGAAGGTCTGTTTCAGTTGCAGGAACTGTGTGCGATTGGAAAAATGCATCCGCTCGCAAAGTGCCTGTGCCACATTGATTCCATGTTCCTGAAAATATTTGTGATACAACTGAATCAGGATGGGATTCCCTACCGCGGCGGCAGCCTTGCGTTCGAGCAGGGTGCCTTTATAATCTTTCAGGTATTTTTTTCCACTGCCCACCGCGCCGCTTGAAACCAGCACAATATGATAACGCTTGCTAAGGAAAGCAATTTCCGAAGCGACTTTTTTTATGATCGATTTGTCTATGGTACCATCGGCCTTGCTAATAACAGCTGTTCCCAGTTTGATGACCAATACTTCTTTCGACATCCTCCGTGTTTTTCTGCAAGATACTACAAAGCAACCCGCTATGTTGCACTATTCAGAATCGAAAGTGGAGGAGCTTTCAAAACCGAACGACTGTTAATAAGGCCGATCAGCACCGTGAGTCCGGTTATACTTAGAAAGATCAGGATCGTTGCCAGTACGGGGGGCTGAAATACCGTGTTGAAGCTGAATGCCGCGAGCAGGAATCCTCCGGTTAACGCGAGCCCGATGCCCGTGCTGGCAGCCAGTGCGCCAAGGAAAAAATACTCCAATGCCGTGATGGCAAAGACTTTGCCGCTGGTGGCACCCATGGTACGCAGCAGCACAGTTTCCTGTATCCGCTGGTACTTGCTGATGAGGATGGATGCGATGAGTACGATGATGCCGGTGATGATGCTGAAGCCGCCGATAAAACGAATCACGAAACTGATTTTGTCGAGCAGTTCATCCACCACCTGGAGGATCAGGTTCAGATCGATGATCGAAACGGTGGGGAATCGTTCAACTAACGAACGTTGGTAGGATGCTGATTCCTCCGCCGTAGGCACGCGCGTTACGAGTACATGAAATTTCGGTGCTTTTTCCAGCACCCCTTTGGGAAAGAGCACCCGGAAATTCGTCTGCACGCGGTTCCAGTCCACCGTTCGGATGCTGCCTACTTTTGTCTTGACGGGAGCACCCTGTACATTAAACTCCAGTTCATCGCCTGGTTTGAGTTTGAGCCTTTTCGCATAACCATCCTCGAGAGACACGAGAATATCGTTGAAGCTGCTGGCTGAATCCTGAAGCCTTCCCTCTTTAATCGTTTCCGAATCGGTGAGGGTATCGCGGTAGGTGGCCCTGATCTCGCCTTCAAAAGCCCAGCGCGGAAGATCGATGGTGGAGTCGGCTTTTACGGTAGCGGCCGTTATTCCCCGCACCGATGCCAGCCGCATGGTGATGATGGGTACATCCTGTATCACCGGCAATCCGGCTTGTTGCGTGATTTCGAGTATGCTATCCCGTTGCGACGGCTGGATATCAAAGACCACCAGATTGGGTTGGTTTGCACTTCCTGCACGTTGGACTTTTCCCGTTAGCAGCTCCTGGCTGTAAAAGAGCAGGCAGATAAAACTGGTGCCGAGCCCAATGGCCACCACCAGCAATACGGTTTGGTTATGCGGACGAAAAAGATTCGCAAATCCTTGTCGCCATACATAGGCCAGTTGCGACGGGAAATAGCGCCTGATCAGGTAAATCAGTAACCATGCCGCGCCAGACAGAAGCAGGAAGGACAGGATCAATCCCAGGGTGAAACTCAGTGCGGCCACCATGGTGCCCACCTGCAACCAGCTGAATCCGAATATGAACAGCAGGATCAGCGCGCCTACCAGCAGTCGCCAGGGATCCTTCCACCATCGACTAACAGTTTCGGTTACACGTAATGCATTGAGCGGCGATATGCTTCTTATTCCGAGCAACGGCCAGAGGGCAAAAAGCAGGGAAATCAGTACTCCCACGAGAATGCCTTGAGCGATGGCCAGCCAGGATATTTGCATGGTAATTTCGATCGGCAGAAAATCTTTCAGCACGATGGGCAGTATAAACTGGATGCCGGTTCCGAGCAGGGCACCGGCGACACTTCCCAGCAGGCCGATGGCCAGCATCTGGATCAGGAAAATCAGGAAGGCCTGGCGATTGGTGGCTCCCAGGCATTTGAGAATTGCTATCGAACTTATTTTTTCCTTTACGTAAATATGGATGGCACTGGCAACGCCAATAC
>DATCJQ010000523.1:0-3711 GCA_036562745.1 Flavihumibacter sp. | reverse complement strand
ATCTTCTTCGGGCAGCTCCCATTGCAACTGGCGAACAGCTTCTATAAAGGGCAGACTTTCGATATCACCCACGGTTCCTCCGATTTCGGTAATCACAATATCATAGGAACCCTGTCCGAGCAGGAGCATCCGACGTTTGATTTCGTCGGTGATATGCGGAACCACCTGAACGGTTTTACCGAGATAGGCGCCCTCTCTTTCCTTATTGATTACTGTTTGATAGATACGGCCGGTGGTAACGTTATTCGCCTGGCTGGTAAAGATGTTCAGGAAACGCTCGTAGTGCCCCAGATCGAGATCGGTTTCAGCCCCGTCTTCCGTAACATAACATTCGCCATGTTCGTAGGGGTTAAGAGTCCCCGGATCCACGTTGATATAGGGATCGAATTTTTGAATGGTTACAGACAGTCCCCTTGCCTGCAGGAGCTTTCCCAGCGACGCTGCAATAATTCCTTTACCCAGGGAAGATGTAACCCCACCTGTTACGAAAATGTACTTGGCCATATCAATTAAATTTCACTTTTTTCTATTACTAGTCCGGTCATAAAAAAAATAATCACCCCAGGCACTACTGCCAGTTGCGATTCCAAAACGACGATAATTCAGATATTATGGTCCGGGTTGATGTGACCTTGCGGAAAATTGCAATATGTTCATCCGGGAGGTCATGCAAAGATACATCAAAAAGACAATAGGCACCCGGAAACCCGGATGCCTATTTTTTCCTTTTGGTGATTATTGCTTATTATTTTGCTGTCAAATGTGTAACAGACGCCGGCTGGATGGGCGTTGTATTAATAAAGGCCGCGTGGTTCCTTTTCATGAGCACCTCTTTAATCCGCTCGGCCTGGTCGCGGTTGGCGTGGATCAGTACAATCGCAACGATTTCAACAAACAGGACCCAAACGCTTAAATTTCGTTTCATATTAATTAGATTCTGGGGTTTCATAGGTATCCGGCAAAGCTAAGGTATCAATTAATTCCAAAATTAGGTGATTTCACTTAGCCAGCCTCCTTCTTAAACGGCCAAACGGGTCTTATTATTATTTGTCGGCCTGGATTTTCACATAACTGGCTGAAATCCCTTTAATGAGGGATGAGCTGAAGCCCTGATGCTCCATTTCGTTCAGTCCGGCAATGGTACATCCCTTGGGGGTGGTCACCTTGTCGATTTCGTATTCGGGATGGGTACCCTTCTGCAGGAGCAGTTCCGCGGCGCCCTTTACGGTTTGGGCGGCGATCAGGCTGGCGGTTTTGGCATCGAAACCGATTTCGATACCCCCCTGGATATTGGCCCGGATATAGCGCATGGCATAGGCGGTTCCGCAGGCCCCCAGCACGGTGGCCGCATCCATCAGCTTTTCATCAATCACCACTACCCTGCCCACCTGGCTGAAGAGTTCCAACACCCAGTCGATCTGCTCCTGGCTGGCCTGGTGATGGCTCAGGCAGGTCATGCTCTCCCGGATTGCCACGGCGGTATTGGGCATGGCCCTGAAAATGGCCGGTCCGGGTTCCCCCGCAATCTCAGCCCGGATATCCTGGGTACTCACTCCGGTGACCACCGAAATCAGGATTTTCTGCGCCACAGCCGGGGCAATTTCGCGCAGCACCTCTTTTAGCTGGAATGGCTTCACCGCCAGCAGCACCACATCGGCAGACGAAGCTGCTTCCAGGTTGTTGTTGGTTACCGTCATCCCCTTCTGTTGCCAGGGCTGCAGAAGTGCCGTATTCCTCCGGGTCAGGGTAATTTGGTTTGGGGTAAGAAATCCACCGGCAGTGAGTCCTTCCGCAATAGAAATACCCAGGTTTCCTCCTCCGATGATGGCGATGGTTTTGCTCATATTGCTTGCTTGCTTTTTATAAAACACCGGCCTCTTGCATGCCGTTAATAATCTTGTATGCCGTTAATAATAATGTCCGCCCACCAGATAATTCCGCACATAATCATCTATCCCCTGCTCCAGGCTGTAAAACGGTTCCGTATAACCTGCAGCTTTCAGTTTATCCATATTGGCTTCCGTAAAATACTGATACTTTTCCCGGATGTCTTCGGGCATGTCGATAAATTCAATCTTCGGTTCGCGATCCAGTCCGGCAAAGGTAGCTTTCACCAAATCTTCAAATGTTCTGGCCTTTCCTGTTCCCAGGTTGTACAGTCCGGATGCCGGTTGATTTTCCATCAGCCAGTAACAAACTTTCAGCACGTCAACCACATATACAAAATCGCGCAATTGCTGTCCGTCTTTGAAATCCGGACGATGCGAACGGAATAACTTCACCTTTCCGTTATCGCGAATCTGATTGAATGAATGCCAGATCACAGACGCCATTCGTCCTTTATGATACTCATTCGGACCATATACATTGAAAAATTTCAGTCCCGCCCAGAACGGAGGCTGCCGGCTTTCCTGCAATGCCCACTTATCAAACTCATTCTTCGACACACCATAGGGATTCAGGGGCTTCAGTTTAAACGGCAGTTCATGGGAATCGTCATATCCAAATTCACCCGCGCCATAGGTAGCCGCTGAAGAAGCATACACGAGCGGAATCGAATTGCTCACACAATAATTCCAGATCTTCTGCGAGTATTCCACATTCAGTTTCTGGTGTATCGCATAGTTGAATTCAGTGGTATCCGTTCTAGCACCGATGTGAAAAACAAATTCAATATTGCGCGGTTCCTGTGCCAGCCATTCAAATAGTTCAGTTCGCTCCACCTTTGCAGCATATTCTTTGTCGGCAAGATTGGGTTCCTTCACCGATTTGGAAAAATCATCGGCCAGTACCAGGTTCCGATATCCGTTCATATTAAGATAACCAACCAGACAACTCCCGATAAATCCGGCAGCGCCCGTAATTAATATCACAGCATTCTTATCCATGCTCTAAAGGTACAAGGGAAGCGGCAAATTATTTACTTACCATGATGCGTATTAACGTAATCTCCGGATTATCCTGAATGATTTCGCAGCTCGCATTGATGGAACTGGCCCTTTCGCGAATGCGGGTCAGACTGTTGGTAAAGAGTTCGCGGTTGATAATGATTTTATACTCGGCCTGAATGGTGAGGTAAACAGTAGTTCCAATTTCATCGAGCGCCAGACCGACCTGACGAAGCTCGGTATTTAGCATCACCGACGTAAGTGCTTCCTGTGTGATCCGGAGAAAGTCCAGTTCAAAAGAGCTGGTGGAAAAATCATCCGGCAGGGAACTTACAAAAGTGCAGGGCAATCCGTTCAACTGGGCAAATTCCCGGCACTGCCAATCGAGTGTGGCCCGCAGCCCCACATGTCCGAGCATTGTGGACCCGATACTGAAAGTGATACGACGTATTGCCTGGATCAGCAGGTCTGCAATGGAGATGGCATGTGCCAGCAGATTCCGGCTTTCCGTCGACAGGCCCTGCTCTCTGCGGCTGACCCAGTCGATATTCATTTTGATGATGGATGCGAGCTGGGCCATCTCCTCATGCAATTCGGCTGCAAGAAAGCGGCGGTCTTCTTCCATGCTCGTTTTGAAATGGGCAGCCAGACTTCTGTACTTCTCAAACTCCGCCAGCACTTTTTTCTCCGACTCCTTACGCTTGCTTACATCCTTGGCAATCGCAAAGACCAGTTCCTTTTCAGGATGATAAATAGAAGTCCACTCGAGCCAGATTACAGCTCCGCTTTTTCCCACATAACGATTCTCGAAATTGGTCAGGGA
>DATCJQ010000521.1:0-4849 GCA_036562745.1 Flavihumibacter sp. | reverse complement strand
AATTAAAAAGGCCCCGATGGATTCATCGGGGCCTTTTTTATTATGTCACACTATTTCATAGACATAGCATTACAATACCCCGTAAGAGTTTGTATGCCACCACCACTGAATAGTTTGAACTGTCTTTTTCATAACACTACAAATATGCGGCACCAAAATGGAATAAGCAAAACTTTTTTTAGTAGCTTACCTGAAATATTGCGCGCCATGCTTGTACAACATACGCAAAAAGGTAATAAGGGTGTATTTTTTGTTCAGGGCGACGAGTTCCCGCTGGCGGAACTTGTGTATACCAAGCCCTCCACCGACAAAATGATTCTGGAACATACTGAAGTATCTGAGCAGTTAAAGGGACAGAATGTTGGCTTTCTGCTGGTGGAAAAAGCAGTGGAGTATGCCCGGGAGCATAATATCAAGATTATCCCCCTCTGCCCTTTTGCCAATGCGGTCATTCATAAGACCCCGGCATTCCAGGATGTATTGTTCACCTGAAAATTCAAAGATATGAAGCTGGTTATTTTCGGAGCAACCGGACAGGTAGGCAAATACCTCGTGAAACAGGCTTTGCTGATGGGACATCATGTGCGTGCATTTGGCCGAAACGTACATATTCTGCCCGACGAAACGCATCTGTTGCAAAAAATTCAGGGTGCCGTATTCGATAAGGATCAGGTATATCGCGCCATTGAGGGAACCGATGCCGTGCTAAGCGTATTGGGCGGAAGTTTTGACGGCACCGACAAGACGAGATCACTGGGAATGAAAAACATCGTGGCTCAAATGGAGAAGGCCGGTGTAAACCGAATCATCGCATTAGGTGGTGCGGGGGTACTGGATCATCCGGATGGTGGGCTGGTGATCGATCATCCCGATTATCCGGCTGAATATGTTCCCGTCGGAAAAGAACATCAGGCTGCCTGGGAAACATTGAAAAAAAGTACACTCGACTGGACTTTTATCTGCTCTCCTGATATCGTGGATGCCGACGTAACGGGTAAATATCTCACCAGTGTGAATGAACTACCTCCCGGCGGTATCGGACATATCAATGCGGGTGATATTGCCCTCTGCATGCTGCAGGAACTGGACAAAAAAGATCATATTCAACAACGCGTGGGCCTGTCTGCTGTGTAATAGCATACAGCAGCCCAATTCAATGAAAAAGGTGTCTGGAACTTTTGATTCAGACACCTTTTTATTTCTTGCTTTATACCTTTATTTCTTGTTTTATACCGATCCAGGCAATGGCAGCCCTTAGAGTACCCCCTTGGTGGAGGGCAGGTAATTGCTCAGCGGATCGCGCTTCACCGCCATGCGGATTGCTTTGGCAAAGGCCTTGAAAATCGCTTCGATTTTATGATGCTCATTATCGCCCTTGCAGTAAATATTCAGGTTGCATTTGGCGGCATCGCTGAACGATTTGAAGAAATGATAGAACATTTCGGTAGGCATCTCTCCGATTTTTTCGCGCTTGAATTCGGCATCCCATACGAGCCAGCTCCTGCCGCCGAAATCGATCAGCACTTTGGCTTCGGCATCATCCATGGGAAGTGCAAAACCATAACGTTCCAGGCCCCGCTTGTCAACCAGCAGTTTGGCAAATGCTTCACCCAGCGCAATGGCCGTATCCTCGATGGTATGGTGCTCGTCGATATGTAAATCTCCCCTGGTTTCAACGGTCAGATCCAGTTTACCATGACGAGCCAGCTGATCCAACATATGATCGAAAAATCCGAGGCCGGTGGAAATTTTTGATTGCCCGTTTCCATCCAGATTCAGTTCAATGCGAATCTGTGTTTCGTTGGTATTGCGAACATGTTCGGTTTCCCGCTGTCCCAGTTTCAGGAAGGCATAAATCTCACCCCAGTCGCAGGATTCCAGGGCAACAGTGGTGGCACGCAGTTCCTCCGCTTTATCCTTGATTTCCGCGCCGCCGAGTTCCGGGTCCATATTCAGCCAGATCGCTTTGCAACCCAGGTTCTTGGCCAGCTGCACGTCGGTAATACGGTCGCCAATCACGAAAGAATTCGGAATATCGTAATCAGGATTATTCAGATAGGATTTAAGCATGCCAATCCCCGGCTTGCGGGTGTCGAGGTTTTCATGCGGATAACTGCGATCGATATGCACCGCGGCGAAATGAATCCCCTCGCCTTCCAGGCTTTTCATCACCAGATTGTGCAGGGGCCAGAATGTGTCTTCGGGAAAGCTGGGTGTTCCCAAACCATCCTGGTTGGTTACCATCACCAGTTCGTAGTCGAGTTCACGGGCAATTTTACCCATGTATTCAAACATCCGGGGATAAAAAGTCAATTTCTCAAAAGCATCCAACTGATACGTGGGGGGTGCTTCATTAATCAGGGTACCGTCACGATCAATAAATAAAACGCGCTTAGCCATAGTTGTTAGTTAAGGATTGTATTTTTCAAAAGCAGTCAATAATTCGTTGTTCTCTCTTTCGGTTCCGACCGTGATACGCAAACAGTTATCGCAAAGGATCACTGAGGAACGATCGCGCACCACGATACCTCTCTGCAGCAGGTACTGGTAGATTTTTTTGGCTTCCTTCACTTTCACCAGCAGGAAATTGGCATCCGAGGGATACACTTTCTCCACCAGATCCATGGCATTGAATGCCTGCTCCAGCCGTCCCCGCTCCTGTACCAGCACGCGGATCATCTCATTTACCTGCTCCACTTCATCCAGTGCTTTCAGTACGAGCTCCTGTGAGGCCTGGTTAATATTATAGGGAGGTTTGATTTTATTCATTATGTGGATGATTTCCTTCGAAGCAAAAGCCATTCCCACTCGCAGGGCTGCCAATCCCCATGCTTTCGAAAGGGTTTGCAATACCACCAGATTGGGATAATCCACCAGATCGGGAACGAAGGATCGCTGGCGGGAGAAATTGATATAGGCTTCATCCAGCACCACGATACCGAAATAGTTGTTCAGCAGGGCTTCTATGGCTCCCCGCTCAATGGAATTTCCCGTCGGGTTGTTGGGCGAGCAGATGAAAATCATCTTTGTGAAATCATCCACCGCTTCTTCCATAGCCGGAAGGTCGAGTTGAAAATCGGGCGTCAGCGGAACCTTCTTCACCTGCACGTTATTGATCTGCGCACTCACTTCATACATCCCATAAGTGGGTGGCACGATCACGATATTATCCATTCCCGGTTCGCAGAAAGCGCGGAGCAATACATCGATACATTCATCACTGCCATTACCCAGGAAAATATGTTCCGGTGCGATCCCCTTGATGGCCGAAAGTTTTTGCTTCACTTCCCACTGCAGGGGATCGGGATATCGGTTATACCATTTCAGGAGCGGCGATCCCAGTGAGTTTTCATTGGCATCGAGAAATACCCGGGCCTCTCCTTTAAATTCGTCGCGAGCGGATGAATACGGTACGAGTTCGCGAATATTGGGTCGTACCAGTTCGTTCAAATTAAACATCGTTTGCTGTTCTGATTATTACCGCATTGGCATGCGCATCCAGTCCCTCGGCACGGGCCATTTCCACCACTGTAGAGGCAATGCTCTGCAATCCGGCCTCACTGAGTTCCTGGAAAGTTATTTTCTTTACAAATGAATCCACACTTACGCCGCTATAGGCGGTGGCGTATCCGTTGGTGGGCAGGGTATGATTGGTACCACTGGCATAATCGCCCACACTTTCGGGAGAATAATGCCCGATAAACACCGATCCTGCGTTCACCACCTGCTCCGCCAGCTCTTTTGCGTTTTCAGCAGAAATGATCAGGTGTTCCGCTGCATATTGGTTGAGCAAAGCCATGGCTTCCTTCATATCTTTCACCACGATGGCCGCACTGTTTTCAAGCGCTTTGGCGGCAAGCGCCGCACGTTGCAGTTTTTGCAATTGCTTATCCAGTTCATTCAGCACTTTCTCCGGCAGCCTTTCATTCGTGGTTACCAGCAATACCTGGCTGTCCACACCGTGTTCTGCCTGACTGAGCAGATCCGCTGCCACAAAGGCCGGATTAGCACTTGCATCTGCCAGCACAGCCACTTCCGAGGGGCCGGCGGGCATATCGATGGCCACTCCCGCCTGTTGCAAAAGCTGTTTGGCACAGGTAACATATTGGTTGCCCGGACCAAAAATCTTGTACACTTTGGGAATGCTATCCGTACCGTAGGCCATGGCAGCGACGGCCTGTGCCCCACCCACTTTAAAGATCCGGGTCACCCCCACCAGTGAAGCAGCGAACAGAATCGCGGGATGCACTTCACCCTGTTTATTGGGCGGTGTACAGAGTACAATTTCCTTACAACCCGCAATGGAAGCGGGAATTCCAAGCATCAGAATGGTAGAGAAGAGCGGAGCGGTTCCACCCGGAATATATAATCCCACTTTTTCAATACCCACGGATTTCCTCCAGCACCGGATGCCGGGCATGGTTTCCACCAGTTCGGGTGCCTGTAACTGCCTGCTATGAAAAACCCGGATATTCTCCGCTGCCTGCTTCAGTGCCGCCGCCAATTCGGGAGAGATGGCAGTACGGGCTTTTTCCACTTCCTCCGCGGTAATTTCCAACTGTCCCAATTCCACGCCATCGAACCGTAAGGTGAGCCGGCGCAGGGCTTCATCACCATTGGCACGCACATCTTCCAGTACGGCACGAACCGATGCCTCCAGTGCCGAACTGTCGAGCACCGGACGAGCTAACAGTGATGCATACTCGCTTTTGTCGGGGTAGCGAACTATTTTCATGCCATTAAATTATCATTTTCTCAATGGGTACTACCAGGATGCCCTGGGCACCTGCAGCTTTCAATTGTTCAATAATATCCCAGAATTCGTTTTCACTGAGCACACTGTGTACAC
>DATCJQ010000520.1:0-4377 GCA_036562745.1 Flavihumibacter sp. | reverse complement strand
CGATCCTGATAGCGATAGAGATAATCCCACCGCATTTGGTCTACTACCATACCTACAACCAGTTTAGGGCGATTTACACCTGCGTTGGCCTGGGTTTTCTGCTGGGTTTGGGCACCTGCCTGCAGAACAACAACAACGGCCACGCAAATCGCAAGAAAGCGTTGAAACATGTTTGTCTTTTTCACAAATTTAGGTGCCTGAATCGGATTGATTCCTGTAAATACCGTATTATAACAGGGAGAAAAACTACCTTTGCGGGAATTTTAAATCCTCAACTATTCATTACATATGGCAGATATCTTCGATAAGCTGGTGAAAGACGGAGGCCCGATCGGTCAGCACATGAAACGCGCCCATGGCTATTTTGCATTCCCCAAACTAGAGGGCGAACTGGGAAGCAGAATGACTTTCCGAGGGAAGGAGCGCATTGTTTGGAGTCTGAACAACTATCTCGGTCTGGCTAACCATCCGGAAACGCGTAAGGCCGATGCGGCTGCTGCTGAAAAATGGGGAATGGGATACCCCATGGGTGCCCGTATGATGAGCGGGAACAGTGTGTATCACGAAGAACTGGAGAAGGTCCTCAGCCAGTTTGTGAAGCGCGAAGATGCCATGCTGCTGAATTTCGGATACCAGGGCATTATGAGCTGTATCGATGCTCTGCTCAGCCGCCGCGATATCGTGGTATATGATGCAGAATGTCATGCCTGTATTGTTGACGGTATCCGCATGCACCTGGGCTACAGCTATACCTACAAACACAACGATGTGGAAGATTGTGAAAAACAATTGCAGCGCGCTACCAAGATGGCAGAGAAAACCGGTGGCGGTATCCTGCTGATCACCGAAGGGGTATATGGCATGAGCGGCGACCAGGGCAAGTTGAAAGAAATCGTGGCGCTGAAAGAAAAATATGAATTCCGCATCCTGATCGACGATGCTCACGGATTTGGTGCCATGGGACCAACCGGTGCCGGTACCGACGAAGCACAGGGTTGCCAGGAAGGAATCGACCTTTATTTCTCCACATTCGTAAAATCAATGGGTAGCATTGGCGCCTTTATCGCCGGCCGGAAAGATGTACTGGCTTACCTGCGTTATAATACCCGTTCACAGATCTTCGCGAAGAGCCTGCCCATGATTATCGTGGAAGGCATGCTGAAACGCATGGAGATGCTGAAGACCATGCCCGAACTGCGCGAAAAACTCTGGTATGTTACCAACCGACTGCAATCCGGTTTGCGTGAAAGAGGTTTCGACCTGGGCAAAACCAACACCATGGTTACCCCGATTTATATGAAGGGAGATGTTCCCGAAGCAACCGCCATGGTGCTGGACCTGCGCGAGAACTACAATATCTTCTGTTCGATCGTGGTGTACCCGGTAATTCCAAAGGGACAAATCATTTATCGGCTGATTCCCACCGCGGCGCACAGCGATGAAGACATCGAACTCACCCTGAAAGCATTTACCGAAACCAAAGCCAAGCTGGATGCCGGCGCTTACAAAGTGGCTGAAATTCCGGATATGGCGGAAGCGATGTAATCCTTTCTCCCAAATACAAAAAAGGCTGAAGCAAAAACTTCAGCCTTTTTTGTTTATATGTTCAAAGCCCTCATTGGCAATTTCTATATCAATCCACTACAAAACAAAATAATAATTAATATCTGAGAAAGGGCAAAAAAAATCCCGCCGTTATCCGGCGGGATGCACTAATCAAATACCATTAACCATTAAACCTTATCCTATGAAAATTCAAATATAAGATGTTAATGACTAAACATTAGTTGCATCCCGACATTTTTTTTTCGGCAAAAGCAGAACTTGACTTAAATCAATTTTCAGATTATTAACTATGACAATCTGATGACGATTCAAGCCTGCAATGCCTGAAAAGATCGGCGAGGGTAAAAAAAAGACGGGATAGAAATCCCGTCCGGGAAATATCCAATATCCTATGAAAAACCTAACTAATAGATTCCATTTAGATCTAATACGTTGCAGGGGTGTTAAAATTATTTGTTCTTTTAATGTGGATTTAATCTCACCAGCTGCGTTTGAACTGTTTCTGATAATCGGTAAAGCTGGTTTTGCGATAGATCCCCTCTCCTATATACTTAACCACCGGTTCGAGTTCGTGCGGGGCCATAAAACCGGGAATAGCCTGGGGATCCATTCCGGGAGCCGGTATGATTACGGTAGTGGGATATGAGAGTTGTCCGCCTGTAAAATAAAGCGCAATTTCATTGGTACGATAATCGGCATTATAGGCATATTTCTTACCCATCCATTCGTACACCACGCGGGCTTCGGCGTCCAGCTTGATATTATAGAAATTGTCATTGAGGTATTGTACCACTTCCGGGTGTCGATAAGTTCGTTTGTCCATGACCTTACACCAGCCACACCAGTCGGTATAGAGGTCGATCAGTATGGGGCGTGGCGATTTCTTGGCGGCGGCCTCGGCTTCCCGGAGCGTCATCCACTTAATTTCCGTCTTTGCTTTTTTTTGTGCCGGAACCGGTAGTGCGGCCAGCAGCACGATAATTAGGGCGATTAACCTCTGCATGGGTTATTTTTGTACTTCAATTTAACGAATCCTCATGCAAAGAATTGTTATAGCCATAACCGGGGCCAGCGGATCCATCTATGCCAGGCTGCTGCTCGACCGTCTGATGGAGCTGAAAGACCAGTGGGAGCAGGTATCAGTGGTTATGACAAACAATGCCAAGGAGGTTTGGCGCACCGAGCTGGGCGAACCCGATTTCGGGGCGTATAAGGGTATCCGTTTTTACGATAAGACCGATTTTTCGGCGCCATTTGCCAGTGGATCGGGGCAGTATGGCACCATGATCATCATGCCCTGTTCCATGGGCACACTCGGCCGGATAGCCGGTGGTATTTCCGATGATCTCATTACCCGTGCGGCGGATGTTGTACTGAAGGAAAGAAGAAAGCTGATCTGTGTTGTGCGTGAAACGCCCTACAACCTGATCCATATCCGAAATATGGAGACCATCACCCTGGCCGGAGGAATTATCTGCCCGGCCACGCCCTCCTTTTACTCGCGGCCGGCAAGCATTGAAGAGCTGGCCCTGACGGTGGTGGACCGGGTAGTGGATTTGGTGGGTTTGCAGAATAAAACATTTCGCTGGGGAACAGATTAAGATTCTTCCTTACTTTTGAATGTAAAATTCAAATTACTTGTTCAGTTTTGAATATCAAACCGATAGCTACCGTGAGATGCTAAGCACCATGGCAGCGGATTTGGGCGTAAGCATGCAGGGGAACACCCTGAATTATCCGTCCAATTTTGCAGACGGATATGCCACCCTGTATGAGCTCCCCAATGGGTTGCAGGCAATCATATCGGATTACACCCTGAACGATCAGTTTTTTCTGAAGCGGAACAAGGAAACCAAGGAATATTATTCCCTGCGTTATGAAGAGATTACCATCCACGAGGAACTGACCCTCAAGATTGACGGGGAGGTACTTTCAACACGGAATGAAAAGCACGCAGGTATCTATCTCACCAGCTCCCTGTTCGACGTCTCCTACCTGGGTAGAAAGGGCAACCATACCCAGAGCGTGAACATTCTGCTCACCAAGGAATGGCTGGCCACCTATCTGCAGATTACAGATCCCGAGGAAGTGCTGGGCACCTATTTGCAGTTGAAGACTTCCTCCTTTACGATGGAGCCGATCGACAATGAATACCGCCGTTTTTTCACCGAGATGATTCGCGCCGAGGAGAACAGTCCCCTGCGGACCTTCACCATCCAGAACCGGATTCTTCTCATGATCGAGCGCTTTTTCACACGCCTGTACGAGCGCAGTCAGACCTTGCTGGCGAGTCCCAAGATTTCGCGGCACGATATCCACCAGCTCATGCATGTGGAAGCGATTCTCACCGAAAACGTGCTGCTCCGTCCGCCTACCATTGAGCAGCTGGCACATGAGGCAGCGATGAGTACCGCCAAACTGAAAAAATTGTTCAAGGAAGTGTATGGCACCAGCATCTACGCTTACTACCAGAAGCAACGCATGAATGTGGCGCGGGACCTGCTCCTGAGCGGCGACTATTCGGTGAAGGAAGTGGGACTGCAGGTGGGCTATTCCAACCTCAGCAATTTTGCAGCTGCCTTCAAAAAGGAATTCAATCTGCTGCCCAGCGAAATCCGCGCATAGAAAAAGCCCCGGTAATCTGTTACCGGAGCTTTGAATTAGTATGAATACCCATTAGCGCAGATCGATTTCCTCCACGCCGGGATACTTGCTTTTGTCAAAAACAAACTGATCGTCGGGAATCACGGCCTTACCATTGAAATTGGAAACGGTATAGGTATAAACATTTCCGTTTTTCTCGAGGATCTT
>DATCJQ010000519.1:0-13130 GCA_036562745.1 Flavihumibacter sp. | reverse complement strand
GTCCCCTTCGTCCCCTTTGTTCCCTTTGTTCCCTTTGTTCCCTTGTCTCCTTTGTTCTCCCATCCCCTACCTCCTGAACTTCCACCTCACCTCCTTCTCATTCCCGGCTTCATCCATGGCCAAAATCCGCAGTTCATGATCACCCGGTTTGCAATGTTCATCAAACTGATAGATAAACACTTTCCCCTTATCATTGGTGAACCGGATCCATTTGCCGTCGAGTTCGGTGCGCACCACCCTCCATTTACCCAGATTGTCCGTCACGGTGAAACTGATCCGCGAGGCCGCACTCAGGTTGGCGCCGGGTTGGAAGCCAATGGGACTGATCTCCGGAGGTGTATTGTCCACCACCAGCTGAAAGCTTCCGAAATCGCGGAAACTGGCCATGGCCCAGTCGTCATCCCAGGTCACTTTCTGCACTTCTTTTTTTGTGCCCGCCGTGCGTTGCATCACGATCCGCGCACGATCTTGCTCACTAACGGTGTCGCGCAAACGAATTCTAACCGGAATCGCATCCTGCAGGGGAATCGATACGGAACCAATGGTATGGATATCAGAAACCACGCCGGCGCCCGATCCGGGCTGTTTGCGATGCAGAATGCTCACCGAATCGTAAAGCGTGCGTTCGCCGATGATGAATTCGCAATCCTCCGATTCATAGATATCGACCATCAGCGGATAAAAACGTTTGCCGGGCGGTGTAACGGGCGCAGAAGCCTTACCGCTGTATTTTACGGGAACGGTTACCGTGGAGGCATTGCCGTTTGCATCTCTGACCACGATGGACAATTCGTGCAGCTCGCCATCGGAGAGATCGATCACCCCGTCGCCACTGAATTTTGTGTAAATGGAAGAAATATATCCGGGCAGTTCGCTCAAATGCTGCAGATAAGGTCCGCCCCCCTGTTTTGTTTTGTAATCGATATGTGCATTGAGATACCGGGTGGCATCATAACTGATTTCATCCATCCTGAATCCAACCACCGGCTGTTTGGCATTGTAGAGCACGGCCTCAAATACACCGTTCAGGTTGGTGGAGCCGGTATGCGTATCATAGGTGGTAAGCGCCAGGCTGATTTTGGGAGTGTTCACCGTTTGCACCGGCGCGGAATATTGGCCATTCCCTTTGGAAGTTACAGCTACCATTTTCGGCGACTGTTCGTACACTGAACGGGTTCTATCGTATATGGCTACCCGAAGAATCGAAGGCAGGGTATTGTCGGGAATCGGCAATCCGAATAATTGCGGATTCAGGTTCACCTCGTCGGAGGTCCGGCGAATCTCGAAATGCAGGTGCGGGGCCTGTGATCCCCCCGTATTACCACTATATGCGAGGAGCTGACCTTTTTTCACCGGGAAGAGGTCGGTGGGCACTTCATCATTCAGGGCCCAGGATTCTTTTTTATACTGGAGCGCCTTCACCCAATTTTCCAATTCGGGGAAAAAACTGTTCAGGTGGCAATAAACCGTTGTATAGCCATTGGGATGGGTTACGTAGATGGCCCTACCAAATCCGAAGGGTTCCACCTTGATGCGGCTCACATAGCCGTCGGCAGCAGCATATACGGAAAGGTTTTCCCGGCGCTCTGTCTTCAGGTCGAGTCCCATATGGTAATGGTTCGGACGCAGCTCACCGAAGTTTCCGCTCAGGCTGATCGGTATACCCAGCGGATTACGGAAATATCCCCTGGGGTAATCGGGTAATCCGGAGTATTGCGCCTGTGCCATGCTGGCGATCAAAATTCCTATCAGTGTCAGTCGGAACATGCTGCTGTTTTTATCAAGTGGCAAAGATAGGGCTGGCAGTTGGAAATTAGTTGTTCAAACAACTTGTTAAATAATTATGAACCCGGTTTTTTAGGTACGGCATTTGCAAACGTTCATACAGCGTTTGTTGTTAAACAGATGTCTTATTTATAAATGAGGATAAGGCGTTGGTCTGGCAGCACTTTGTTAAAATGATAAAACAGCATGGTATGAAAAGTTTCCAACAAAAAGCGGTGATAATGATTGTAATGGTGATGGGTTCCCTGATCGGGGCTTTTAAAGGTCAGGAAGCTCGCCAGAAGTGGATGTTTAAGGTGCTCACGAAGGTCGATGAGAAACAGAACCGTGCGATTCGTAAATCGGAACAGCGCGACGGGAAGGTGTTGCTGGACGACATTGAGATGGCCGCTTATCATAATAGCTAAAACCTCTCTCCACATAAAGCAAGCCTTCACTTCGGTGAGGGCTTTTTTTATGGGCCCCGGAAAAATAATCACGAAAATTCCTTTCCGAGGCGTACTTTTGCGCAATTTATTTTTTCGCAAACATGCCAAAAGACAACTCCATAAAATCGGTTCTGATCATTGGGTCAGGGCCCATTATTATCGGTCAAGCCTGTGAATTTGACTATTCCGGTACCCAGGCTGCCCGTAGTTTAAGGGAAGAAGGAATTAAAGTGATCCTGATTAACAGTAATCCCGCTACCATTATGACTGACCCGATGATGGCTGATCGGGTTTATTTATTGCCGCTTACGGTTGAAAGCCTGGAGCAGATCCTTGAGGAGAACCAGATCGATGCGGTGCTCCCCACCATGGGAGGACAGACGGCCCTGAACCTGGCCAAGGAAGCTGAGGACCTGGGGCTCTGGGAAAAATACGGTGTTCGCCTGATCGGGGTGGATATCAAGGCCATCGACAAGGCGGAGGACCGCGAGAAATTCCGCCAGTGGATGATTGAACTCGGCGTGCCCGTAGCCACTGCCAAAACCGCGAACAGCTTCCTCGAAGGAAAGGAGTTTGCGCAGGAGATTGGTTTCCCGCTGGTTATCCGTCCCTCTTTCACCCTCGGCGGAACCGGTGGCGGATTTGTGCACGACAAGGATGAGCTGGATGATGCGCTGAACCGCGGTCTGCAGGCCTCCCCGATTCACGAAGTGCTGGTGGAGCAGGCCGTGCTGGGTTGGAAGGAATATGAGCTGGAACTGCTGCGCGATGCCAACGATAACGTGGTGATCATCTGTACAGTAGAGAATTTCGATCCCATGGGCGTGCATACCGGCGACTCGATTACCGTTGCCCCGGCTATGACCCTCTCCGACACCGCCTTCCAGAAAATGCGGAACACGGCGATCGCCATGATGCGCAACCTCGGCAATTTCGCCGGAGGGTGTAACGTACAGTTCGCGCTGAATCCCGTTAATGAAGATATTATCGCTATTGAGATCAACCCCCGCGTGAGCCGCTCTTCCGCGCTCGCTTCAAAGGCAACCGGTTATCCCATCGCGAAAATCGCGGCCAAACTGGCCATCGGATATACCCTGGATGAACTGGAAAACCAGATCACCAAGAGCACCTCTGCTTATTTCGAACCCGCGCTGGACTATGTGATTGTGAAAATCCCCCGCTGGAACTTCGACAAGTTTAAGGGTGCCAACGACACACTGGGACTGCAGATGAAGAGTGTGGGTGAGGTAATGGGCATCGGCCGCAGCTTTACCGAAGCAGTGCAGAAAGCCTGTCAGAGTCTGGAAAACAATGCAGTGGGACTCGGATATTATGGCAAGAGCCAGATGAAGGCCGAGGATCTGATTGAATACATCAAAACTCCGAAATGGGATCGCATTTTCCGCATCAAGGACGCGCTCATGCTGGGCGTGAGTATCAATACCATCGTTAAAGCCACCAATGGCATCGATCGCTGGTTCCTTTATGAGATCCAGAAGATCGTTAACCTCGAAAAAGAAATCGCCAAATATAAATTGGCCACCATTCCGGTGGAACTGATCCGCGAAGCGAAGGTTCACGGCTTCAGCGATGAACAGATCTGCCGCATTATGCAGGATGGTACCGAAGATGAACTCTACGAAAAACGTAAAGCAGCCGGTATCCGTCGCGTGTACAAGATGGTAGATACCTGTGCCGCTGAGTTTGAGGCGAAAACACCTTATTTCTATTCCACATTTGAAGAAGGTGGACATAACGAAAGCAAGGTTTCCGATAAGAAGAAAGTGATCGTGCTGGGATCTGGTCCCAACCGCATCGGCCAGGGTATCGAATTCGACTACTGCTGCGTGCATGGTCTGATGGCGATCAAGGAATCAGGTTACGAAGCCATTATGGTGAACTGTAACCCCGAAACCGTTTCCACCGATTTCGATATCGCCGACAAACTTTATTTCGAACCTGTATTCTGGGAGCATCTTTGGGAAATCATCGAGCTCGAGCAGCCGGAGGGTGTGATTGTGCAACTCGGCGGACAAACCGCCCTGAAGCTCGCTGAACGCCTCGCTGCCAAGGGCATCAAAATCATCGGAACTTCCTTCGACAATATGGATATCGCCGAAGACCGCGGTCGTTTCAGTGATATGCTGAAGGAACTGGGCATCCCCTATCCCGATTACGGAACCGCCTACGATGTGGATGAAGCCGTGGAAGTGGCCAACCGCGTGGGTTATCCGGTGCTGGTTCGTCCCTCTTACGTACTGGGCGGACAGCGCATGCGGATCGTGATCAACGACGAAGAACTCGAAAAAGCAGTGGTTAGCCTGCTGAAACATATTCCGGGTAACAAAATCCTGATCGACCATTTCCTCGATCGTTGCCAGGAAGCCGAAGTGGATGCCATTTTTGATGGCGAGAATTTCCACGTAATGGGCGTGATGGAGCATATCGAACCGGCCGGTATCCATTCCGGTGACTCGAATGCGGTGCTGCCGGCCTTCAACCTGACTCCGCTCGAAGTAACCACCATGGAACACTATTCCGAAAAAATCGCCCGTGCGCTGAATATCAAGGGTCTGATCAATATCCAGTTTGCAATTAAGGACGGAAAAGTATTCGTGATCGAAGCCAACCCGCGTGCTTCCCGAACCACTCCGTTCATCGCGAAAGCTTATCAGATACCCTACCTGAACATCGCTACCAAAGTGATGCTGGGTGTTAATAAGCTCACCGATTTCAAATTCGAGAAAAAGCTCAAGGGCTTTGCGATCAAGGAACCGGTGTTCAGCTTCAATAAATTCCCGGGAGTGAACAAGGAACTCGGTCCCGAGATGAAGAGTACCGGCGAAGCGATCCGCTTCATCAAGGACCTCCGCGATCCTTATTTCCGTCAGCTTTACAAAGACAGGTCAATGTACCTGAGTAAATAACCGGTGTTTTGCACCGCGAATCCCCTGAGCAAATCCTCAGGGGATTTTTTTTACCCGTCGGGCACCCGTCGGGTACCCGACGGGTAGTGCTAACCTGGAGGTTACTGAATAATTGGCAGTCAAAGGGTTATCTGGAACGATGTTTGGACTTTGTATATACAACTAAAAATTTTAATACCAACATGACATATCTGGATCATTTGAACTGGCGGTATGCGACCAAGCGCTATAATGGCGAGAAGGTACCCGAACAGAAACTGAATAATATTCTGGAAGCCATCCGGCTGGCACCCTCATCGCTGGGATTGCAGCCCTTTGATGTACTGGTGATCGAGGATCAGGAAACCAGGGAGAAAATCGCTGCAGCAGCTTACAATCAGCCTTCCATTACGGAAAGTGCGCTTATCCTCGTGTTTGCTGCATGGAAAACCGTGTCGCCCGAACAGGTGGAAGCCTATATCAGCAATATCGCGAGCACCCGCAATGTGCCGCTGGAATCGCTGGAGGGTTTCAAGCAGTCAATTCTCTCGCATATCGCCACGAAAAATGAGGAACAGCAGTTCCAGTGGAATGCGCGGCAAGCCTATATCGCATTGGGTTATGGCACGGCAGCGGCGGCCCTGGAAAAAGTGGACAGCACACCCATGGAAGGATTTATTCCGGCACGGGTGGATGAAATACTGGGACTGAAGGAGAAAGGAAGATCCGCCGTCCTGATTTTGCCGCTCGGCTATCGCGATGCCGGGAAAGATGTGTTGGCCAATGCGAAAAAAGTGCGTCGGGAAGTGGTGATCCAGGAACTGATCGAGGCATAATGGGTTAAAACACCCTTGATACAGAACCGGCGGGTTGCTAGTTTGGCAGCATGCATGAGCAGGCAGCGCCCTGGATCGCGGCACCGTTTATCCGGATTGTGATACCATACGGCCTCGGCATCATGGCACACGATTTTTTGCCGGGAGGATGGATCGACCCGCTGGTTATTTTTGCATCTGTGGGATTGGTATCCCTATGGATAATCCCGCCCAAATATTTCGGGCTGCTGCTTAATTGCCAGCTGCTATTGTGCGGCCTGCTTTTTACGCGGCTGAACGATCAGCGGACAGCCCCCGACTGGTTCGGTCATCACCTTGACAATGCCCTAGCCCTTGTGGCCGAACCTGAAAGTCTGCCTGCATTGGGGAGCAAGTCGGCCCGTTTCACGATGGAGATCAGGGCGGTGATTTCCGGGGAGGGATTCATTCATCCGCATCGGGGAAAATTTCTTCTCTACCTGCCGCTGAAAGAAGCCGATTCCCTGCAACCGGGAAGGAAGTATCTCATGCGGACAGATCCGCTTAAGCTCTTGCAATCTTCCGGCAATCCCGGGTCATTCGATTTTGCAGCTTATAATTCCCGGAAGAATATTTTCCATCAGTGTTATGTGTCGAGTACCCAATTGCATGCATTGCCAGAATCAGCAGACAATATTTTCCGGCGATGGCTTACGAGCGCTCAGCGTCTGGCGCTGGAAGCGATGGACCGATCCATACCAGCTCCACATCAGCAGATGGCCAAGGCGCTGCTCATCGGCTATCGCGAAGAAGTGGACAGGGAGGTATTAAGCGCATATACCGATACCGGCGTGGTGCATGTGATAGCGGTTTCCGGCATGCATCTAGGGCTGATTTTTTTCCTTTTGCAGCGTATCCTGATTTTTCCGGAAGCCCGCTTTCCCGCAAGCAGGTGGATTAAATTTTTGCTGGTCGTCGGCTTTACCTGGTTTTTCTCCGCCGTGGCGGGCAGTGCGGGCTCCATCATTAGGGCTGCATCCATGTTCAGCTTTCTGCTTTTCGCAAAAATTATCCGCAAAGCATCGGATCCGCTGCAGTCCATTTCACTCACCGCTTTTGTGTTGTTGCTATGGGATACCAACTGGCTCTGGGACGCTGGCTTCATTCTTTCCTTCTGTGCACTCTTAAGCATTATACTGTATCAGCCCCGGATTCAGCCTTTGTTCGCGGCAAAAAATCCCCTTATGAAATGGCTGGGGGAATTGGTTTCGGTTACGCTCGCTGCGCAGATCCTGACCACACCGATCAGCATTGTCCTGTTTCATCAGACCCCGGTGTATTTTCTGCCGGCCAATCTGATTGCGGTGCCGTTATCGAGCCTGGCGCTAATCGGCACCCTGATCATCTGGATTGGTTATGCCGCCGGATTTGAGTTCCATCTGGCCGGGAAAATCACCTACTGGCTGATCGACTGGATGAATCGGGGCGTTGAACATATCTCCAATCTGCCCGGCGCCGTGATCAGCGGTTATAACTGGAACTGGGCTCAGGCAGTCCTGGCCTATCTGCTGATCATTGTTGTGAGTGCCTGGTTGAACAGGAAAACAACGAAGGGCTTCCTGTTGGTATTGGTGACACTCTGGGTATGGGAAACGACGGATAAATGGAAAGGATGGCAGCACCGCCAGCAGCAATTCCTGCTGGTATATCATCTGCCCGGGAAATCGGCCATCGGCTGGATCGATGGGAAGAGTTGCAATTATTTGTTGAACCCGTTTACCCCCTCCGGCCATCCGGCGCTGGAATCGGCACACCGGTATTTGTCGATCAATGAATCGAACTATTTTAGTGCCCCCATTATTCAGATCAATGGGCGGCTTATCTGGATGCCTTCCAATAACCGGGAACTATCGCTGGGACTCGGAAACTTAATGCTGCAGGGATCCGCACCGATTCTCATTCTGACAAAAGGCGTGACCAATATTTCGCCCTTACTGAATAGTCCACCTGCGGTTCAGCAAGCGGATCCGCCGGGCCTGGTGATTATTGACGGATCGGTACCCGAATATCGGGCGAGGAAATGGGCGAACCAACTCCGGGAGCGGCATCAGCCTGTCCATTCCACCTGGGAAAAAGGGGCATTGCAGTTGCCGGTCAGTGTCGGAAAACAACCAATGAACCGGCAGGAGCCAGAAAAATGAATCCGATGCCGTAGCTTTGCGCCTTTAATTTTCCATTATGAACAAGAAGATTCAGTCTGCATTGATCTCCGTTTTCTATAAAGACGGTTTAGAACCCCTCGTGCGCCTGCTGCACCAACAGGGAGTAACCATCTATTCAACCGGTGGTACCCAGCAATTCATTGAAAAACTGAATCTGCCCTGTGTTCCGGTGGAATCCGTTACTTCCTATCCATCGATCCTCGGCGGACGGGTAAAAACCCTTCACCCCAAGATTTTCGGCGGTATCCTCGGAAGACGCGATAACGAGCAGGACCTGAAAGAAATGAAGGAGTTCGAAATTCCGGAACTGGACCTGGTGATCGTGGATCTTTATCCGTTTGAGGAAACCGTTGCCAATACCGACGACGAAAAACTCATCATCGAAAAGATTGATATCGGTGGCCCCTCTATGATCCGCGGCGCCGCCAAGAACCACCGCGATGTGGTGGTAATTGCCTCCAAACAGGATTACAGTCTGCTTGAAAACATTCTCGCCAGCCAGAATGGTACCACCACGCTGGAGCAGAGAAGACATTTTGCCGCCCGTGCATTTGAAGTATGTGCGCATTACGATGTGGCCATCTCACAATATTTCACTCCCAAACTCGACAATTATTTTCTGGCTTCCGTGCCGGATCCCAAGACCATGCGTTACGGCGAAAACCCGCACCAGCAGGGCGTTTTCTACGGAAAACTGGATCAGCTGTTCAACCAGCTCAATGGCAAGGAGCTTTCCTATAACAACCTGGTGGATGTGGACGCTGCGGTACAACTGATCCGCGAGTTTGCTCCCGCGAAAGAAAGCGGGGCAGAATTTACCTTCGCCATCATTAAGCATACCAATGTTTGCGGCATCGCATCCCGCGAAACCGTTAAAACAGCCTGGGATGCCGCGTTGGCCGGAGATCCGGAAAGTGCGTTCGGCGGGGTACTGGTTTGCAACGGCACCATCGACAGCAGCACTGCCAACGCCATCAACGAGATTTTCTTCGAAGTACTGATTGCTCCCGATTTTGAGCAGGCAGCCCTGGATATTCTCAAAACCAAAAAGAATCGCATCCTGTTGCAACAAAAACAGGCAATCAATACGCAATACCAGTTCAAATCCATGCTGAATGGTGTATTGATGCAACAGAACGACGAAGGCAATTACGAAAAATGGGAAGAAGTGGGCGGACGGCACTGCACCGATGCAGAGAAAGCCGATCTCGAATTCGCCAACCTGGTGTGCAAACATCTTAAGAGCAATGCCATTGCCCTGGTGAAAAACAAACAACTGATCGGTAAGGGTTGCGGACAAACAAGTCGCATCGACTCTCTCCGCCAGTCAATCGAAAAAGCGCGTCAGTTCAATTTCGATCTGAAAGGGGCGGTACTGGCCAGCGATGCATTCTTCCCCTTCAACGATTGTGTTCAGTTAGCCCATCAGGCGGGTATTGAAGCCTTTATCCAACCGGGTGGTTCCATCCGCGATAAAGATTCAGTAGAATACTGCCAGCAGCATAATCTGGCGCTGGTAATGACTGGAATGCGTCATTTCAAACACTAGTAAACATTGGCCAGATTGTTAGCATCGATGTATCGTCCGTCTGTTCTCCGAAAACGGGGGCCCGATACCTATGCGTTGCTGGCACTCGCAGCCATCAGCTTTTTATGGGGTACCACCTGGGTAGGTTCTAAAGCCGGCGTAATGCATATGCCGGCTTTACAATTGGCCAGTTATCGCCAGATCCTGGGTGGTGCCCTTTATATTCTTTTTTTCATGGCAAAGGGAAGGGCATTTCCGCGCGGAAAGGAATGGCGCCCCATCCTCATCCTAAGCCTGCTGAACTTTTTCCTAAGCAATACCCTGAGTACCTGGGGCGTGAAATATATCTCCAGCGGCCTGGGTGCCATTATCGGCGCCATGTTCCCGCTCTGGCTGGTGATCATCGCCCTGATTGGCGGAAACAGCAAACCAAGCGGACGGGCTATCATCGGCTTTGTACTCGGGTTTATCGGAATCTGCATCATCTTTTACGATCATCTCCACGACTTCCTGAATCCCGATTTCAGGCTGGGCACATTTATTTCGGTACTGGGAACCCTCTGCTGGGCCATCGCCACACTGTACACTAAAAAACAGGTGATGGCATTCAATCCCTATTTCTCCATCGGTTTGCAAATGATGATATCGGGTATTGCACTGCTTGGTACAACCTGGTTAACCGGCGAGCATATCCCGGTGGCAGCCATCCCGCTGCAGGCCTGGATGTCGATCCTCTACCTGGCCATCGCCGGATCGGTATTCGCCTTTATCGCCTATCTGTACGCACTGCAACGCCTGCCCGCTGAGCAGGTATCGATTTACGCATATATAAACCCGATAGTTGCCCTGATACTCGGCGCATGGATTTTCGATGAGAAATTGAATGCGTATATCCTGGTAGGCGGACTCATTGCCCTCGCGGGGGTCTATCTCGTTAATGAAGCGTTCAGGCATTCGCGTCCCAGTAAGCGTCTTCCTTCATAAAAATTTCATACACATCGCGCCATCCCTCGTAGTCACGATCGGTTCCGAGAAAATTGTTGTGCCAGATCGTGATGAAACATCCTTTCACTTTCTTAACGGCAACATAGTATTTCATCAGTTCGGTATAAGCCTGCTGCGGATTTAGTTTCTGCTGAAACCTGGCCGTTGCATCCATGAAACAGAAGGGATACACACGGAGAGGCGTAACCGAATTTGTATCGAGATTATACCAAAGGAATGATGAAGCCACCGAGGCGCGGAAACCATTCACGGTTCCATATCCCATGGAATAATCCTGCCGAATGCCCACATCCAGCAAACGCTGATACCCGTCGGGTAAACTGAATTTGATAAAATGCTGCCGACTCTTATCAATTTCCCTGTCAGCCACCACTTCCAGCCACTCCTTTTCCTCGCGAATAATTGTATTGCCATCTTCCACGCTGCTCTGCCAGGAAGGATGCAGTCCGATTTTGTAATTCGACGCGTGGTAACTGATCAGCTCCTGAAAGGGCTTATAGGAAGTGGGTATATTTTTGTCGAGTCCCTTTTGCTTCTGCGCCACCAGAAAAAAATAGATGGGCTTCACGCGACAGTAGAGATGCAAGGCATCCAGCCATTCATAGGCATCATAGGGATCACGTTCCTTTCCTCTGAGCACCTTCCATCGCAGCAACGCTTCTCCCAATTGTCCGTTTAATATCGATCGAACTGCACCGCCCATATTTCGCCACAAAGCCTTTCCGCGGAAGGAATAAAGCATATCGATATCATAAGTGGGAATGAACTTGTAACTCCGGCGACGGAAAACCACACCCGGAAAAAGCTGTGAAAGTTCCTCCGTCCATTTCTCCAGCCATTCATTGATTAGCGGGCGATCGAGAAATCCCTGTTGCCAGGCCAGGGATGATGTATGCGAGAACCGTCCGAAGCCATCTTTTTCGTGCGGAAGATATTCCTCGTAGCGCGAGAGCAGATAAAAAATCGCCGCAAACAAATCAAACCCGATATGCTTTCCCGCGGTGGGAAAAAAGGCAGGCAGACCATTCCATTGTGTCATTTCAATCATCTGCTTTGCCACACCGGTTTCACGCAGCAATCCGTGCGGATATATATGATACTCGGAATGATCGAAAGACTGTTTGCTGTAATTGATGCGAATGCCATCATAGTGCCGGAATACTTCCGGATCAGTGGTAAAGGCCGCATCGTTCAGCAGTAATTCCTGACTGATAAAGTCAACCACATATTGCAGGCGCGGAGAAGGTTCGGGGCTATAGATGAGCATGTTTATTCAATTGGGTATTTTTCGCGCCAGAGCTGGTTGAAGGATTTTTCAGGGAAATGCAGGTTTGCCCGATGCGCCGTCCATCCTTTTACCAGGTTGTTCACGGCCCAGTCTTTCAAACCGGATTTTCCTTTGTTCATCCATTTCCGTTGCATCATACCCAGTTTCCAGGCCTTCCAGGCCAGTTTTTCCACGAATGGACTATGTCCCTCTTCAACCGCTTCGGCTCTGTTTTCGAGCAGCAATTCGTGCAGGTTGATTTTTACCGAACATACTTCGGTACAGTTTCCGCAAAGGGAGGATGCATGGCTCAGGTGCTGCCAGTCGCCCATGCCACGCAAATGCGGCGTGATGACGCTTCCGATAGGACCACTGTAGGTGGTGCCGTAGGTGTGTCCGCCTATATTCTTGTAAACCGGACAGGCATTGAGGCAGGCACCGCATCGGATGCAGTAGAGGCTTTCCCGGGTTTTGGGATTGGCCAGCAGATTGGTTCTGCCATTATCCAGCAGAATCACGATCATTTCGTCGGGACCATCGGTTTCGCCCGGCTGACGCGGACCGCTGATGATGGAATTGTAAACCGTCATCCATTGTCCGGTTCCGTAAGTGGCGAGCAGGGGCCAGAACAGCGCCAGATCCTGCATGGAGGGAATCATTTTTTCGATTCCCACAATCACAATATGGGTGGAAGGCCAGGCAGAACTAAGTCTGGCGTTGCCTTCGTTTTCGGTGAGTGCAATTCCGCCGATATCACTGATCAGAAAATTGGCGCCGGTAACTCCCACTTCTGCGGTGATGTATTTTTCGCGCAATCTGGCACGCGCTTCGAGTGTAAGTTGTTGGGGACTCAGGTGCGGGTCTGTACCGAGTTTTTCAGCGAAGAGTTTGGCCACATCTTCCTTGCTCTTATGCATGGCCGGGGTAACGATATGGTAAGGCGGCTCACCGTCGAGTTGTTGAATGTATTCCCCCAGGTCTGTCTCCACACTTTCGATATGATTGGCTTCGAGGAATTCATTCAGTTTGATCTCCTCGGTTACCATGCTCTTGCTTTTGACCAGGGTCTTGCAATGCTTCTCCTTACAAATTTCGAGGATGGCCTGACGGGCCTGCTCACTGTTTTCTGCCCAAATCACGCGCCCGCCGCGGGAGGTGAAAACGGCTTCAAAATTTTCGAGCTGCTGATCCAGGG
>DATCJQ010000508.1:0-17803 GCA_036562745.1 Flavihumibacter sp. | reverse complement strand
ATCCAGAGGACCTTCATCCTCCACGCGGCATGGCTGGTTCAGACTTGCGTCCATTGACCAATATTCCTTACTGCTGCCTCCCGTAGGAGTCGGGCCCGTGTCTCAGTGCCCGTGTGACTGGTCGTGCTCTCACACCAGTTAATGATCGTAGGCTTGGTGGGCCGTTACCCCGCCAACTACCTAATCATACGCACAGCCATCTTCGAGTGATAAATCTTTAATAACAAAGTGATGCCACTTCATTATACTATGGGGTATTAATCCAAATTTCTCTGGGCTATCCCCCGCTCAAAGGGAGGTTCTGTACGTGTTCCGCACCCGTTTGCCGGTCGCCAGCATCCGTATTGCTACAGACCTGCTGCCCCTCGACTTGCATGTATTAAGCCTGCCGCTAGCGTTCATCCTGAGCCAGGATCAAACTCTCCATTGTAAATGAGTTTTGATAACCTAGCTAAATTCTACTCTTAAAAGTGAATTAGACTATTTCATCGATATTTTTCGCTTCGCTTACCTTACCTATTCTATCTGCATTTCTACATCTAAAATAAGCTTCTGTTGCTTCCAATATTTCAAAGATCTTAAAGACTATTATTACTAACGATCTTTCTAAACCAATTTCGACGCTTAACTCGCTGTCACTCAACCTCTTATCTCATCTCTCAGTCGCGCCGTTCGGGTTGCAAAGGTAAGGAGTTTTTCGCTTTCATTCCAAACTTTTTTTCAAAAGTTTTTTGAAGTTTTTTTTCGAAGCTTTCACCTCCATTTCCACTCCAATATCACACCACTCTCTCCTCCATTCAACCCATCTCTAAAGAACTGTCCCGCTTTATTTCCGTAGCGGGGTGCAAAGGTAACAGTGTTTTGCTTTTCATTCCAAATCTTTTTTCAAAGATTTCAAAACTTTTTTCTCAACCCCATCACCCTATATAAAGATCTGATTTCCCGCTCATTCCATCCTCTCTTTCCCTCGCAGGCGGGGCGCAAAGATAGGTGGGTTTTAATTTCTGACAAATCATTTTTGAGGATTGAAAATCACCCTTTCGCGCAAAGCTTCCACCAGCAAGGGTTTCAGCCTAAATATATTTTTCATGATAATATTTCGGCCCGGTCGAAATAGCCATCGGGATAATTCACTTTCTCCAGAAACAGCCCATGCGCCGGCACCGCAAAATCCGCTCTGGTACAGTCTTTCGCCTCGATAATGGCCCGAAACTCATCCAAACTGATCCGCCCCCGCCCCACTTTGAGCATGGTGGCCGTCAGGGCACGCACCATCCCCCGCAGAAAACGGTTGCCGCGTACATAATAGTGATGACGCCCCGCTGCATCACAATGCCATGCACTCGCTTCCAGGCGACAGATAAAGGTTTTCACCTGCGTATTTCTCTTGCTGAAACTCGTAAAATCAGTGTATTCCAGCAGAATAGCTGCCGCCTTATGCATGCTGTCCCAATCAATACTGTATGGAAAATAATAGGCCCGATCCCGTAAGAGCGGCTCCTTCCGGTCGTATATATGATACCGGTACTCGCGACTCACCGCATCAAAACGGCTATGGGCAACCGAAGGCATGCGAATCAGATTACGGGCCGCTATATCCGGCGGCAGGATCGCATTCAGGTTATATAAAAGCGATGGCCTGATCTCGCGATCAATATCAAAATGGAAATAGTTCTGCAGCGCGTGTACCCCCGCATCCGTGCGCGAGGAGCCAGTAAGCTCCACCGGCTGCCGGAGCAGGGTCTGAAATGCCTTTTCCACCTCCGACTGGACGGTGATGGCATTCTCCTGCCGCTGAAATCCCGCATAGTTCCCTCCCATATAACTTAACTCCAAAAAATAACGATTCATAGCTCACTAGTTTTCCTTCGGAATTTCAACTTCCACTTTTTCGCGTTTCAGTCCTTCCACAATTTCGTAGGTATAGATATAGGAAGTTCTGGTTTCCTGCTTGCTCACTAGGCGGATATTGGCGTCAAAACCAGCAGTTACTGGCGCCGCCGCTGAATCTTTCCGCGGCGCTGCTTCCGGAACCGTTCCCGCTTTCGCCATAGTATCCTGCATGGGAAGCGTCTTCGCACCTGTGATGCTATCCCGCGGCGGAACCTTCTTAGCGACTTCGATGGTATCCTCCTGTGGAACCGTCTTCGCAAGGGCAACCGTATCCTTTGCTGCAACGGGTTTTGCTATCGCGATGGTATCTTTCGGTGCAGCAGCTTTCATTACAGTGGCAGTATCTTTGGGAACAGATGCTTTTGCCAGGGTCAGCGTATCCTTTGCAGGTGCCTTGTCCAGGGTAATTGTATCCACAGCCGGAGAAGTCTTCGCTATCGCGATGGTATCCCGGGACGGAGTGGGCGCTTTCTTCGAAGCACCGGCAACCGATGGATCCAGCGGACGGTAGTATAATACGGCCGTATCATTTACCAGTTGGGCCAGGCGCATCGCAAAGGGGTCTGTGCGTTTTCGCATACCCACGTAACGGTCCTCCGTTTTACCGAGCCGGCGGATATTCACCATTTCCTCCTCCTTATAGTCATACAGTCGCCATCCCTCCTGTTTCATATCACGCAAAACAAATCCCTTTTCCCAGGATGAGCTCCCGATTGAAAACACGAATGCCGCGGCTGCCTGTCCGGGAAAACCCAGGATCAGATCGCCCTTGATCTGCTTCAGGGGCGCCAGAATAAGATATCCCTCAGGTGCCGACATATATAAACTGTCCTGTGTCCGGATATAAAAAGGCTGGCTATTTTCCGATTCAATGTACAGATAGCCCGAATCCTGCGCCATTAGAGTGTTGACCAGCAGGCAAAAAGCAAGAAAAAAAGAGAATAATCGCATTGAACCGGAAAATTAGCGATAATCTGCCGAAACATACCGTTCCTCATTTTCATGCTTTTTTATGACGGGTATTGATTTTGTTCGAATATTTTTACCGCTGTTTAAAACACATTTATGAAAAAAGGAATATTGCTCTCCTGTTGCCTGCTGGCCTTGCTGAGTAGCTATGCGCAGGATGATAAACGTCCCGATGCAAGTCTGCTGGTTTATCGGGAAACTCCGACCCGCATCAACAACCTTGTCCACACGAAACTGGACGTAAACTTCGATTACTCCAAATCCTATATGAATGGAAAGGCATGGATCACCCTTCAACCGCATTTTTATCCCACTGATTCGCTGACGCTGGATGCAAAAGGGATGGATATCCGCACAGTGGCACTGGTTGCCGGTGGCAAAAATCAACCACTGAAATATCAGTACGATGGCATGCAACTGCGTATTCAGCTCAACAAGACCTATACCCGTAACGATAAATACACGATCTATATAGATTATACCGCCAAGCCCGACGAGCTCAAAGTGGAAGGCAGTGCTGCCATTAAGGATGCCAAGGGACTTTACTTTATCAATCCCAGGGGCGAGGATAAAACCAAGCCCACCCAAATCTGGACTCAGGGTGAAACCGAAGCCACTTCGGTATGGTGCCCGACGATTGATCGTCCGGGACAAAAGACCACCCAGGAAATCATTATGACGGTTCCCGATAAATATGTAACCCTCAGCAATGGCAAACTGGTATCACAAAAGAAAAATGCCAATGGCACCCGTACCGATCATTGGAAAATGAATCAGCCGCACGCGCCTTATCTGTTCTTCATGGGTGTGGGCGATTATGCGGTGATCAAAGAGTCTTATAAAGGCAAGGAAGTAAGTTATTATGTGGAGAAAGAATATGCTCCCGTTGCCAGGAAGATTTTCGGCAACACGCCTGAGATGATGGCTTTCTTCAGCAAGATTACCGGCGTTGAATATCCCTGGGTGAAGTATGCGCAGATTGTAGGGCGCGATTATGTAAGCGGTGCGATGGAGAACACCACTGCCACCCTGCATCAGGAAAGCGCGCAGCAGGATGCCCGCGAACTGATTGATGGAAACCGCTGGGAAGATGTAATCGCCCACGAACTGTTCCACCACTGGTTTGGTGATTATGTTACTGCTGAAAGCTGGAGCAACCTGACCCTGAACGAATCTTTCGCCAACTACAGCGAAGTGCTTTGGAATGAATACAAATACGGTAAGGATGCCGGCGATGCCACTCATTACGAAGCTATGCAGGGCTATCTGGCCAATCCGGCTAATGCCGGCAAACATCTGGCCCGATTCCATTATCACGACAAGGAAGATATGTTTGACGCCGTTAGCTATAATAAGGGTGGAAACATTCTGCATATGCTGAGAAACCATCTTGGCGACAGTGCATTCTTCAACGCTCTGAATCTTTACCTGACCCAGAACCGTTATAAGGCAGCCGAAGTACATCATCTCCGTCTGGCTTTCGAGGAGGTGAGTGGTCGTGATTTGAACTGGTTCTTCAATCAATGGTATTTCGGTGAGGGTCACCCGAAACTGGATATCAGCTACCAATACGATGATGCTGCAGGCAAGGCCAAAGTAATCATAAGCCAGGTTCAGGAAGGCGAGAAAGTATTCCGCCTGCCCATCGCTATCGATGTGTATGAAGGTGGCAAAAAGGTTCGTCACAATGTGGTGCTGAACAACCGCGTAGACAGCTTTGAATTCAAATACAGCAAGCGTCCTGATCTGATCAATGTGGATGGCGACAAGATTCTCCTGGGTGAGAAAAAAGACAGTAAAACACTGGAGCAATACGCCTATCAGTACAAGCATGCCGGTAAATACCTCGACAGAAGAGAGGCCATTGAGTTTGCAAGCGACAAGCAAAATGAAGCCCTGGCCCGGCAAATCCTTCTGGATGCACTGAAGGACTCCTACCACGGATTGCGCTCCCTGGCGCTGGAATCACTGGACATGAAGAACAATGCCGTGAAAACTGCGGCTGAAAAAGCCATTGCCGAGATAGCTTCCCGCGACCCCAAAGCTCCGGTAAAAGCCAGGGCCATCGAGTTACTGGCAGAATATAACAATGATGCCTACACGAACATCTTCAGATCCGGCATTAAAGATTCATCCTATTCGGTTGCCGGTTCTTCCCTGCTGGCGCTCAGCGTTAAGGACAATGCCGCTGCCGTGGAAGCTGCCCGAAAGATGCTGAACGAACCTATTAAGGGCAAGCTGATCCCTGCACTCATTGTGATAGCAGCCAAAAACAATCTGGCAGAAGCCATTGGCCCGGTGAACGAAGCCTATGGAGCCATGCCCTTGTCGCAGGAGAAACTCGAAATTCTGGATCCCTTTGCGCGACTGCTGGCCAGTTCAACCGATGCAGCCCAGGTGAAAAAGGGTGTGGGATACATTGTTGATTTGCGTGAAGGCATTCCGGCCATGTACCGCAATCAAATCGATCCCTATATCAACAACATGATTCTGCAGGGCATTCAGCAGGCATGGCAGAAAAATACCAGTGCCGAAGCCAGCGATGTGGTGGAATTTATCAAAGCCGCCCGCAGCGGAGAAAAGAAAGCATTTTAATGTCTTAAGATAGTTAAGGGCCTTCGGGCGTTAGTAGTATACTGGTTATAGTTAAAATTTAAAGCGGCGATCCATTCGGAAATCGCCGCTTTTTTATTGAGATCTTATATCGGTAATCTGTCCAACTTACCAGCTTCCGCCGGCCCCGCCTCCACCGAAGCTGCCACCGCCAAATCCGCCGAAGCCGCCTCCGCCGCCTCCGAAGCCCCCACCCCGGCTACCGCCAAAGCCACCGGGGAAAATGATGGGTGGACCGTTGTTCCAGCCCCGGTAACCACGGCGACTCAGCATCCCGCCACCACCACGACCACCGCCGCTGTTGGAGCTGACGACAATGATGAGGACGATGATAAAGATGATCAAACCGAGGGGAATACCTTTTCCCCCTTTATTACGATCGCGATAGCCGGCCGGCGCCTTGTATTCACCTGCCGCGGCCTTGATCAGCGCATCGGTTGCCCTGTCGAGCGCACGGTAATAGTTCCCCGCCTGAAGGTTGGGAATCATTTCATTGTCAACAATCCGCTTAGCGATTACATCGGGAATCGCCCCCTCCAGTCCATATCCGGTGGCGATATAAACCTTTCTGCTTTCCTGTCCGTCGTTGCCGGTGGAAATCAGGATCACGATGCCGTTATTGAACTCCCTTCCACCCACGCCCCAGAGGCGCCCCAGTTCGGTTGCATAGTCATTTGCGTCGAGTCCGTTCAGCGTCTTCACAATCACGATCGCAATCTGGTTGGAAGTAGTGTCGTCATAGGTCACCAGTTTGGATTCGAGCGCCGAAATCTGATCGGGTGTAAGCAGATTCGCGGCATCGTTTACCAATCTGGGGGGATTGGGCCTGGGCAATACCCGCTGCGCCACCACCGGCAGCGAAAGTATAAGCAGGATAACCCAGGCAAATATTCTCTTCATAGTGCTTACTGACTTAATGCCCGAATATGATATCATCGGGCAATTCATTTTTATCCGTGGTAGGTTGATAAGGGAAGTGTTGCCCCAGCAGATTACCGATATCGCGGATGGCGTATATCAATCCCTCCGCATAGGCATTGTGGCGGAAATGATCAATCACCTGCACCACTTCCTGTTTCCAGAATTCCGGTCCGGCTACCTGATGGATCCCGTCATCGCCCCAGAGCGCCACCTGGTGGTCTTTGGATGCGATATAAATCAGCACGGCATTGCGCTCCTGCGTTTGGTCCATTTTGAGTATCCAGAACAGCTCTGCAGCCCGATCCACCGGATTCACGTATTTGCAATGGCTTTCGATGTACACACGAATTTCGCCGCTGGTTTTGGTTTCGGCTTCCCGAATCGCTTCCAGCACACGGTTGGCTTCATCGTGTGTAAAAAACCGAACCCGTCTTTTCAGAAAGAAAAATGCCATTAGCGTTAATTAAAATTCAACTTTGGGAGCAGTTTCCGCACCGGCGTCAGCCTGGAAGCCCTGTTTAACGGAGAATCCAAACATATTAGCGAAAATATTATTGGGGAAACGACGAACGGAACTGTTGTATTCCTGAACAGCGGCGTTGAAATCGTTCCGGGACACTTTGATCCGGTTTTCAGTTCCCTCCAGTTGGGCCTGCAGATCGCGGAAGTTCTGGTTGGCCTTCAGATCGGGATAGTTTTCCACCACCGCCAGCAATCTTCCCAAAGCGCTGGATACGCCGGCCTGAGCCTGTTGGTATTCGGCCAGTTTTTCGGGAGTAATATTGGAGGGATCGATTTGTACGGATGTAGCTTTGGAACGGGCTTCAATCACCCGGGTGAGGGTTTCCTGTTCGAAGTTGGCCGCGCCTTTCACGGTGTTAACGAGGTTGGGAATGAGATCCGCACGGCGCTGATAATCACTTTGCACATTGGCCCATTTATTCTTCACATTTTCATCGAGAGAAACCATACTGTTATAACCACTGCAGGCTCTGAAACCAAACAGAACAAGAACAGCCAAAACAATAATCAGAATTAAATTTTTTGAATTCATGGCAGAGAGTTTATATGTGTAACTAAATGTACAATAAACCAGACAGAAAAAAGGAGCATCCGGTTGGATGCCCCACGAAAATTATTGTTTACCCGGAATTATGCGTTTACGGCAGCGATGCCGGGCAGCACTTTTCCTTCGAAATATTCCAGCATGGCGCCGCCGCCGGTTGATACATAACTAACCTTGTCTGTATAACCGAACTGGTTAACGGCTGCAACAGAGTCGCCACCACCCACCAGAGAGAATGCACCGGCCTGGGTTGCTTCAGCCACAGCATCAGCAATCGCTTTGGTTCCGGCCTGGAATTTCTCCATTTCAAATACACCCATGGGACCATTCCAAAGAATGGTTTTGGATGCTTTGATCACCTCGGCAAATTGCCTGCGGGCATCCGGACCAATATCCAGTCCCATCCAGCCGGAAGGAATCTGATCGGTAACCGCCGTTTGCGTATTGGCGTTGGCATCGAATTTATCGGCGATGATGGAATCCACGGGCAGGTGAATCTTCACTCCTTTACCTTCGGCTTTTTTCAGCAGATCAGCGGCCATTTCCAGGCGATCGTCTTCACAAAGGGAATTGCCGATTTGTCCGCCCAGCGCTTTTTTGAAAGTGTAAGCCATTCCGCCGCCGATGATGATATCGGTTGCCCGTTCAAGCAGGTTTTCGATGATCAGGATCTTGTCGGAAACCTTAGCACCACCGATGATGGCCACAAAGGGGCGCTCGGCATTATGCAGCACTTTTTCAGCGCTCTTCACCTCGCCTTCCATAACCAGTCCAAACAGGCGCTTGTCTTTGGGGAAGAATTCCGCAATCACGGCAGTGGATGCGTGAGCACGGTGCGCGGTTCCGAATGCATCATTCACGTAGATGGTTCCCAGCTTTGCCAGCTTTTCGGCAAATGCCTTATCCCCTTTCTCTTCTTCCTTGTAAAAACGAAGGTTCTCGAGGAGGAGTACTTGTCCGGGTTGCAGGGCTGCTGCTTTCTGAACGGCTTCCTCACCGATGCAGTCATTGGCGAAATCGACCTTCACTCCGAGGAGTTCAGACAGGTGGTCCACGATATGTTTCAGGGAATATTTATCCGTGGGACCTTCTTTAGGGCGGCCCAGGTGACTCATCAGGATTACGCTGCCACTGTCTTTCAGGATTTTCTGAATGGTGGGAACAGCAGCACGCATGCGGGTATCATCCGTAATTTCAAAAGAGGCATTCAGGGGGACGTTAAAATCCACCCGGATAAGCGCCTTTTCACCCGCAAAAGAATGTTGGTTAAATTGGCTCATACGATTAGTCTTAAAAAGAATAAAAGCGGGCCTTGACCCGCTTTCTGACATTATTTGGAGATCAGTCCGGCGAAGTACTTCACAGTACGAACGAGCTGGCTTACATAGCTCATTTCGTTGTCGTACCAGCTGGTTGTTTTAACCAGTTGCTGGTCGCCCACAGTGATCACTTTGGTTTGAGTAGCGTCGAACAGTGAACCATAAGAGATACCGATTACATCGCTGCTCACGATTTGATCTTCGGTATAACCGAAACTTTCGTTGCTGGCAGCTTTCATGGCGGCGTTCACTTCTTCAGCGGTTACTTTCTTAGACAGCACTACGGTCAGCTCGGTCAGGGAACCGGTGATGGTGGGCACGCGCTGTGCACCGCCGTCGAGTTTACCCTTCAGTTCAGGCAGAACCAGTCCGATTGCCTTGGCGGCACCGGTACTGTTCGGAACGATATTGGCGGCAGCAGCTCTTGCACGACGCAGATCACCTTTCGCATGGGGAGCGTCCAGGGTATTCTGGTCATTGGTATAGGCATGTACGGTGGTCATACTACCGATCACGATACCGAAGTTATCGTTCAGTGCCTTGGCCATGGGCGCCAGACAGTTGGTGGTACAAGACGCACAGGAGATGATTTCTTCTGAACCGTCGAGGATGGCGTGGTTAACGTTGAATACGATGGTTTTCAGGTCGCCGGTAGCGGGAGCTGAGATCACCACTCTTTTAGCACCTGCTTTCAGGTGGGCAGCGGCTTTATCTTTATCGGTAAAGAAACCGGTACTTTCGATAACTACATCAACACCATGATTACCCCAGGGAATTTGAGCGGGGTCTTTTTGTGCATATATCTTAACCTCATCACCGTTTACCACGATGGCGTCCTCAGTGGCTTTCACGTCGGCGTCGAAACGGCCCTGGGCGCTGTCGTATTTCAGCAAATGTGCCAGCACAGCGGGAGAGGTCAGGTCGTTGATGGCTACCACGTCGATTCCTTCCATGTTATAGATCTGACGATATACAAGGCGTCCAATTCTTCCGAAACCGTTGATGGCAACTTTTACAGTGCTCATAATGATTAGTTTGTTTTGCTATTTAATGAATGAGGCGCTAAGTTAACGCATCAGGGGAGGGAAGAAAAATTTTCAAAAAAAATTTGGCGGAAATTATTCACTCCCTATCTTTGCACTCCCAAAAGGGAAAAGCCGCGTTGGTCAATCGGTTAAGACGCATCCCTTTCACGGATGAATGACGGGTTCGATTCCCGTACGCGGTACGAAAAGGAGCTGAGAAATCAGCTCCTTTTTTATTGCCGGGAAACAAAGGGAACAAAGGGAACAAAGGGGACAAAGGGGACGAGGCGGACAAAGCGAACGAGCGGACAAAGCGAACGAGCGAACGAGGGGACAAAAGACAAGGGAGACAAAGGAGACAATGGGACAGGCGGACCCGCAGGCGAAGGACGACTACGACCGGGGACGAAATATGGCCAATTTTCATTTATTGAAAGATGATTTCCCGACCGGGCAACTCTCTCCGGATTAATTCCCGCTGCGGAAACCGAAACAGGTAAAGGCCGAGTTCTAACATCAGCAGGTATAAAAAAGTGTTTTTACCGGTCAGCGCGAATAACAGTACGGTTAAAGCAATTGAACTCAGTCCGATCCAATGCTGCCGTTTAAAATACCGGCAATATGTTCAAACATATCCCTCGGATTTTCAATTGCATTCAATTCTGTCAACGCATTTTTGTCGATCGGGATTGCGCAATTCCGACCCCCAGGATAAGCGCCATTATGAAATAAGCTTTTGCTCCTCCAATAACAAGCAGAGGCCCTTCCTCAATGAAACCAAAGGCAAAAAAACCCGCCAACAGTATCAATACGAGATAACCGAGAAACTGATAATACAGCTTCTTAAGCTGCTTCATTTCGAAGACTATAGGAAAAAGTTCTTCCATGGCAAAAAGATATAGAATATTTTACTGATATGCAAGCAGGCGCCTAAGCCGGATTCGAGCGCGGGCCAGATGATTGCGAACCGTGTTTTCCGACAATCCCAAAATGGACGCGATTTCTCTGCCCGATTTACCCTCCAGTACATGCATCCGGAATATCAAAGCCCGACGTTTACCGAGTTTGCCCAGCGCATTTTCCAAACGAATCTGGAAATCCCTTTTCTCGAGCCATGCATACACAGGGTTGGACAATTGGTTCAGGGTCTTAACATACTCCAGAAAAAACCTCCTCCGTTGATTTGCGGCTCGCATCCTGTTTATCGCCCTGTTTCGCGCAATCCGGAAAATCCATCCCACCGGATCCCGCTTTACGGCGAGATTCCTTCGCTGCTCCCAAACTGCGAGTATTACATCCATGAAAATTTCTTCCGCCCATTGCCTGTCGCGAACCAATCGGGTAATATGATGCAATAACGAAGCCTTGAAACCTTGCATAAGTTTATTCAAGGCATCGATCGAACCATCACTTAACTGCACAAAAAGGTCAGAAGCAGTGTCATCAACTTGCTTCGGCATAGCATACTGTTTAACCGGACTTGTGCAGCGAAGTGTATTTTTTGAGAGGGCAGAGAAAAGTTGTTTTCCAGGAGAGAATAACTATCTAAAATTACAAAACTAAATTCTTGAAGAAAGCGAGGGGGAAGAAAAAAAATATTTTGGATAGCAGTGGTACAAATCTCCTTTTCAGTTGAGTATATATAGGAGCGGGTGATGAAAGAAATGGCCAATGGTAGTACTACCTCTTGAATCTACCCGACAAAAATCAATTCATAAACAAATTAAAACCTTCATCATGGCACGTTTAAACTATCGGGCATTTCTTCCTGCCCTCGCATTTATGGCAGCACTTTTAATCGTTTTGGGAACCAGTGCGTTTAATCAAAAAGCGGCGCTTCGTCCTCATGAAACACAGGATATACTGGAGCATTTTCAATTTACGGGCGACACCCACACGGAAGAGCAGTTTGAAATTGCTTCCAATTGGCAGGCTTTGGGCAGCAGTGCGCCCTCTTCCAATCCCTGCCCTGCAGGCACTGTAAAAACCTGCGTTGTTAAGGTGGATGCATCCTTGCTGCCAGCTCCCGACCCGGATCTCAACACCAAGGAAAAACGCTTCGCCAAACTCCTTCAGGACATGGCAAGTGCCAGCAGCTTTGTAAACGATGGCTCTAATATCATTTACAAAAGGAATTAGCCCTTAGATCGGTTCAACATTGCGAACAACAAATTCCTTCCCCTACGGGGCATTTGGATAACGCCAAAAGAGCAGAGGTTATTTGTTTCCAAATAACCTCTGTTTGATATATGACGCAACTAAACCACTGCCGAATTCATCAATCTTTCTTGCATTCCCGGGGTCACCTCGGATTCTGAGCTATTCCCGTCATCTGAATAATATCCTTGGGAATTGCCATTGCATAGCGCAAATCATTGGGAGCTAAACGGTAGATCTGCCCATCGAGGTTACGCACCAGTTCAATATTTCTCCCTTCTTTATTCAAACGTTTCAGATCCATCCATCTCACTCCCCGGAAAACAAGCTCCTTACGCCGTTCGAGCAGGATCAAATCCAGTGCTTCTTCCGCGGTGGCAGCTGTAAAAGGAACAAAGGTTCCCGTCTTCCACCGCCGAACCAGCAAATGGTTCAAATCAGTCAATGCAGCAGCTGTTTGCCCTTTGCGCGCAAGACATTCGGCACGCATGAGAAACACCTCATCCGTTGCATGTCCGGAAAAATGACTACCGGCCGTTGAGGCATAGTTCCCCTTGAAAGGCACGATCGGTGACCGGCCAGCGAAAAACATGGTTTTCCGTAAATCATCATCGTTATATGAGTCATATAAGACAGAGTCAACCGTGGCATAATAGAAGGAGGAAGCCGGAAGAGCCAGCGACTCAAAAATAACTTCGGGATGAAACCGCGTAAATGCATAGGTACCTCCCTGAGCAATGCCCTCTCCCCCATTATAATCTATCAGATCATCTTTGATGGCAAGACAGTCATTAGCATATTTTAAACAATTTTCATAGTCACGCATCGACATATAGACCCTGGCCAGCAAGGCCTGTGCGGCCGGTTTGGAACTTCGTAATACCACCAGCGGCCGATCGGGTAATAATTCGATGGCTTCCTTCAGGTCGGCAATGATCCGATCATAGGTCTGTTGCAGCGTATGCCTCCTGGTCGGCTGGTTAAAATCGGCCTCCAACCGTAAGGGTAATCCCAAAGTAGTTGAAGCCGTGGCCGGATCATATTGCAGGGTAAAAATATTGGCCAGCAAAAAATAGGAACGGGCCCGCAGGAACAAAGCCTGACCTTTAACATTTTTCCACTCGGCTTCATCTCCGGGCTTGCGTTTTATTCTGTCCAGATTTTCCAGTATCAGGTTGGCACGGAATATATGGCTGTATTTTATACCCCAGACCCAGCGATCGCTATCAACCATAAAAACTTCATCCGGATCCCAGGTGTACATCTCTTTCTCCAAATAACCAACCGCATCCAGGGCCTGCAGACTGATATACATTTCGTCGGCAGCCATGATCAATGCATTCGGATCTTCCCCGTTTATTTTATTTACTTCGTCCATCAACATCTGCAGGTCAGACAGATCATCAGGAACGGACAGCGACTGGTTGGGCTTTTTGTCAAGAAATTTGGAACATCCTGCCAACAGAATTAAAAAGCAGAACATCGACATAATCTTTCTCATAACGTCATCTTTATTGAATAAATTGAATACACCGGCTGTTTACTCAAAAGCCAATTTTTGCACCGAAGGAAAAATTTCTGGGGCGTACTAGCCCGGTATAATCCGGGTCGATTCCCGCCTTATTGGCACGCCAGACAATCCCGATATCGTTCAGTACAGCATACAGTTCGAATGAACGGAAAGTTTTAAGCCGCCCCTTGCCGGCTTCAACATTATAACCAAGGTTCAGGTACTGAAACCGGATATGATCGGCCCTTTCGGCAAGTACTTCTGACAGATTGTAGAAGCTTTCACTACGCGTATCAACCGGATAACGAAAGGATGGCACATTTGTAAACTGTTCATCTCCGGGTTGCTGCCAGCGTTTGGCAAAATCTGAATGACCTCTGCCCTGCCTTACCAATGGATCGTAGTTTATGGATTCCTTACGGAACCAATGGCCGAACTTATAGACAAAGCGGAACGAAAGAGATATATTCCTGTAACGGAACTTATTACCCAATGAACCGAAGTATTTCGGACTCAGGGTGCCGATATACTTCAGATCAGAAACAGAGGATTCATTCAGTATTTTAGCATAGTCCGTAGAAACAGCGCCTTTTACATATCCACGGGGAGCCCCGGTATTGGGATCCAACCCCGCCCAGGGAAAGGCGAAATATCCAAAAGCAGGGTATCCCGGAATGCCCAGCACGCCTGCACCCGCGATTGCATTTGCCAGCAATGGCGTTTCGCGGTAGCGAATAATCTCATTCTTATTGGTATTGAAGATAAGATCCGTGGTCCAGACCAGCCTGCGATCAATATTGATCGAATTCAGATGGATATCCAGACCGCTCCCCTTCATAGAGCCCATATTGGCCACAATGGCGCGGCCGATACCTGCGGTAGGATCCACCTGCCTTTCGCCATACAAATCAGTAATGTTCTTCCGATAGTATTCAATACTTCCGCTAATCCGTTTCAGCAGGTTAAAATCGACCCCAATATTCCACATGGCAGTCTGCTCCCAGGTAAGCTCCGGATTCGGATAGGTTTTCACTTGCCCGTAAGGTGTTCCGGTATACAGATTTATTCCATTGGTCTGAAGTGTGATCACTGCGGTTTTCGAGGGATCCAGATTACCCTGAAGACCGTAAGTCATACGCAGTCGGAGCATGGGCAACCAGTCGAGTTTATAGAAATCCTCTTTGGAAATTTGCCAGGCCCCGCCCACCGACCACAAGGGCTTCCATTTGTCGTTGGTTTTTAATCCGAAAATATTGGACGCATCCCGTCGCGCACTTATCGACAAGGTATATCGCTGATCGTATGTATAGGACGCATTACCGAAGAAGGAAACAAAGCGGTTATTGGTTTTTCCAAACGAAAAGGTACGCGGAATGTATTCGTACCCTCCTGTAACCAGATTCGGATAAATCGAAGTAAAATCCACGGGTACCTGAGTTAGCACATTCTCATTGTAACCATAACTGGTGAACTGATGGGAATCTGTCTCCTTCTCGCTTATTTCAGTGCCCAGGATAGATGCCAACGAATGCTTTTTCCAACTCGGATGATAACTTAACTGCCCCCGAAAGTTCTGGGCCAGAAGACCAGCGCTTGTCCGGTCAAGTATTCCCCCAACCGGTATGATATTCTTCACCGTGCGATTGGTATAATTGATTTGTGAAAAGCGATTGATCAGGTCGCGCGCATAAAAACTTTCCACATCCTGGTACAAATTGCTTACCGACATCTGTTGTTCATATCGGTATTTCAGGTCCAGCTGAAGTGATTTCGTGAAGCGGTAATTCAGTCCGAATACCATATTCAGGTCCTGAATACGCGTCTGATCCTTCACATGTTTATAATCCTCCAGCGGATAATAGAGCCAGTCGAGCAGCAGACCGTTGCCCAGGGTATCGATATAGCCCTTGTTGTATTTGTTGTACAACGGGAGCGGATTTCCATTCTCATCGGCAAAACGGGTATAAGGCGAAATGGCTCCCGAGATGGTGTTGATTGTTCCATAATATGGTTTTCCGCTCAGCTGCATGCTTTCGGTATAATAGGTAGAGATATTCAGCCCCAGTTTCCTGAGCGGCCGGATATGCAGGTCGAAGCGCGCATTTTTTCTGTTATACCTCCCGCTTACTTCGGTTAAATTCCGGTCGTATCCGCCGGCAATCAGCCAGGAGCTTGTTCCCGAACTCCCTTTCAGTGAAAGGGCATACTGCTGGTTGACATAGTTCCGGTAGAAATAGTTTTCATATTCATTGCGGACATCCAGATTTCGAAGTGCATCAATCTGAGACCTGCCCTCCTGTTCGGATATTTGCCCTTTTTCCATACTTCTCCTTATATGAGCCACTTCGGGAGCGGGCCCGTACATAGGCAGGTCAAAATAGAAATCGTAGTAACGCTTGTCGTAAAGAAATTCCTCCACGTCAATTTTATCAGTGGTGGATATCTGTTTCAGGTAAAACAGGTCCGGTTTCGCCCCGATGGTGATGTTAGAAGTAAAATCCAGGTTCTGTTTCTGGTTCGCTTTGGCTTTTTTGGTGGTGATAACAATCACGCCATTGGCAGCTTTCGCACCCCAGATGGATCCGGCAGCCGCATCCTTCAGAAAGGTTACCGATTCGATATCATTCGGATTGATATTGTTGATTTCGCCATGGTATTCAAAATTGTCGAGCACCACCAATGGCCGGAGGATTTGCGTAGTCATACTGCTGATCCCCCTGATATCAAAACCCATGCCCCAGCTTGTACCCGGGTTCCGTTGCGAGTGGGTAACCACCCCGTTGGTAATGGTACCGAGACGCCTGATCACATCGGTGCCCACCTGCTCGTTCAGTTGTTTGGTACGGATCTGGGTGAAGGAACCTGTAGCTCTTTCCTTTGGCAGTTGTTCAAAACCGGTGCTAACCACCACTTCATCCATTTCACCTTCTGCCTTTTGCATGACGATGGTGATCGGCGTACCTACCACCGCCTGAAGGGTTCTCTTCTGATATCCGATATGCGTTACCGTTATAACCGCACTCGTTCCCTTGATGGCAATGGAAAACAATCCGTCCTTATCGGTGGTAAATGCGCCTGACTGTCCCTTTATTGAGATGGTGGCCCCCGGCAGCGGGTTCTCATCTCCCTCGGAAATGACCTGTCCGGTTATTTTGGTTTCTGTCTGCTGCGCCACGAGGCTGAGAGCGGCAAACAGAAAAAACAATACTAGTATTTTACTTTTCATCTGTTTTGGTTTTAGTTAGTGAAACTCTGTGATGATGTATCGGGCCTGCTGGCGGCCTTCTACGGTTTGGTATTGCTTTTCAACACGGATACCCAACAGCTCCAGCCAGCGTCGGATATCCTGCTGAACATAACTTCGGACAGCCTGCCCGGGGATACCCAGTGGCAACTGCAGGTAATAACAGAATCGGTTTTGCTTGTCCCAGAGGTTTTTGTCGGCTGCAGGGGAAGAAAGGAATCGCGAAGAATCTATTACATTCAACACAAACTCACTGAGTGCTGCGCTGGTTGAATTATCCACCGCCATTTGACAATAATCAAGCAACGAGTAATTATAATAAGCAGTGTAGCTGACCCCGCGCGCCGAATCTATGGTGGTACCGGTGGGTGGCGCGATGCCATCAATAAAACCGGTAAAAGCTGAATAATACAGCGGCGCCGGAGGTTCTACGCCCGGCTGGTTAAAAGCCAGCAGCGATCGTCGCCAGTCGAAATCCACCGCATCCCTTTTCATGATCCAGTGCAGGGTATCCTTACTCAGCGCCTCGCGTATATTGATGGCTATTAGTTCATCCGTTCCCGTGAATGCTTTTACCTTCCCGCCCGGTGCGATCCACACCACATGCGAAAAACGATTATGCGGAAACAATGCAGACAGATGGGGATTGCCGGTCGTAAGCGGGAGCTGTAGCCCTTTCAGCGCCGGAAACTTTTCCATTGCTTTTCGCAAATCCGATCCATTGGTGAAATCCGATACGGCGACAATCACCAGGCTATCCTTAAACACCTGCTGCAGACTATCCAGTTTGGGCAGGGCTTTTATGCAGGGCGAACAGTATCTTCCCCAGAAATCGATCACCACCAGTTTGTCGCGATGGTCCGCGAAACGAAACAGGGTATCATGGTAATTATATACACCGGTGATTACAAGATGTTGCGGGATGATCTCCCCAATACGCAAAGGTTCCCCTTTTGGCGCAACAGGCTTCTGCGCCAGGCAGCTTACCAGCGGCCATAAAGCGGCCAGTAAGCAAGAAAACAGCAGTTTCATTGCAGTCAGTTTGGGCTCTTGAAAGAAAAAAGAAACCGGCCCGGAGAGTTAATG